>DAOWMW010000197.1 GCA_030642865.1 Desulfobacteraceae bacterium | reverse complement strand
GCAGTTCTTTTGAAGAGATTATTTTAATTTTTTTACTTTCCATTTCGCAAAGCGCTTTGTCAGAATCACCCGGAGCCATATTTACAGCTTTTGATGCATCAACGATTAACCATGTATTAAAATTATATTCTACGGAATCGATGGCTGTATATTTGACACAATAGTCCGTAGCCAATCCGCAAATATATGTATCAGCTACATTCTTCCTCTTTAATAACTCGCCAAGGCCTGTGGAATGCTTTTTTTGGTTATCATAAAAACCCGAGTAACTGTCAACATACTTATCCGAGCCCTTGGTAATAAAAATCGCGTCTTTTCTTATGGTTATCCCGTCGTGGATACGGGAGCCGAAACTGTTTTGAACGCAATGTTCAGGCCAAAGGATTTGAGTTGCGCCATCTATTGTTATGGAATCAAATTCTTTTTTTCCCCGGTGGCTTGAAGCAAAACTGATGTGGCCTTCTGGATGCCAGTCTTTGGTAAAAATAACCAGGGAAAACCGATTCAATACTCCATTTATCACAGGGATTATCCTGTTACTTCCAGGGACTCCCAGTACACCCCCCTCAAAAAAATCATTTTGAAGATCAACCAGTATTAAAGCAATAGGCATTTCTTACCTTCTCCTGACATATGGGGAATTTAAAAATAATGATAAGGCGTCAGGACTGAATTCTATTTTTCCGGTTTTTATTAAAGAGAATCAGTGGGTGAAACAAATTCCAGATCAAAGGCTTTAGCAACACCCATATTGGTTACTTTTCCATTAACCAGATTAAGCCCTGACCTTATTTCAGAATTATGTCTTACAGCATTTTCAATTCCCTTAGGGTTCGCTCGAAAGTAAATTGGCAATTTTAAGTGTTGAGGCGCCTGCCTGACAAGGCGCGAAAGCGTAGGAATATCAAGATATTTATACGTTTTCGTAACGCAGTCAGGATGGATCGACGCTTTAAAATGTTAAGTTGTTTTTAAGCGAGCCCTTAATGCTCTCTAATACGTTTACACAACTTCAAACTTTTAATCAGATTATACCTGTTGCAATACATAAAATCAGTGCAGCTGAGTAGTTACAAAAATTTTTTATTAACCTTGGACATACATAATGAGTTTAACTTTTGAATGGGATGAAGTCAAAGCATCGATAAATTTTAAAAAGCACGCAATTGGTTTTGAAGAAGCGCAATCGGTCTTTGCAGATATTTCTGCCTGCATTTTTGATGATGAGAGGCACCCTTCCTCCCTGAAAAATCGAGAATTGATTATTGGCCATTCACAAAACAGCCGAATATTGATAGTATGTTTCACAGAACTATGTGCGAAGACTATTCGGATTATTAACGCGCGTTCGGCAACTAAAAAAGAGATTAAAAAATATGAAAACAACAATCCCTTTAGAAGACAAGATGCTTTCAGAATATAAATTTGACTATTCTAAAGCAAAAAAAAATCGTTTTTCTAAAGATTATCACATTGCTGTGACACTCGATTCAGATGTGGCCGATGTTTTTAAAAATTCCAGGTCTGTTAATAAAGCTCTGAGAGCCATTTTAACGGCAATTCCTGAGGCTACTGAAAATATTCAAAACTCCGCCCAGCAAAAAGATAAAACCGACCGGTAACGCAGCGGGAATCTGGCGTAAAAATCCAATTGGCTAATTGGATTACGATCAGAAAGAATCCTGTAGAATTGGTGAAATAATTTTCGGGTTTGCAAAGAAAAGCCCATGGAAGCAATTAGATTGATGGATAAATGATTGGCGAGGTTGCAAAAATGGCCCGCCCAGATATTCAACCATTTGATATTGTTAAAAAAAGATATTTACCATGGAGCATTCAGGACAAAATTTTTATAGCCTTTTTCAAGGAGGATGTTTATATTCTCGTAACTATTTAGCTACACTGATTCGATATTGGCTGAGTAGTTATAAAATCAAATGGTCTTTCCTTTCTCAAGATGTTCTTCCCGAAGAAGGTCGATTATTTTCTTAACCGGGTTGAAGGTAATTCGGGGAACTTCGACAAAAATTGTAATCCAGTCCCACATTGCTCCGTTCCAGAGGCCGGGAATTTCCAGGGCTTTCAGGCTGTGCCCGTTTTTTGATTTGTTTGATATGAATGCAGTTTCAGGGTTGACAAAATTGTTGAGGTTAAACCGGTTTCCTTTCCAGTCAGTTGTGGAACATACCATATCAACAGGGTTAAAATGGGTCGATTTTGCAAATATAAACTGCTGGACATCTGAATCAGTATCAATCTGGGCTGTTTCCACTATTTGAATAGAAAGCTCTCCATCAGCAGCTTTAACCCAAAAGGGGCCTCCTCCAGGTTCTTTAATATTTTGAACCATACCGCATACCCTCATGGGGCGGTTAAGTTTCTCCATGAGAAGTTTCTGCTTTTCAAAGGATTCAAGATTTTCATAACCTTTAATGTAAATATTAAGTTCAGTTTTTGCAAATTCGGATATTTCATTGAGGAGGGATGCGTCAGGTTTTGTGCTGTTCAAAATTTTAAGATATGAAAAATTTTTTTTACGGATTTTTATAAGGGAGCCGCAAAGTACTTTTTTCCATTTAAAGGTCTCCCTTTTTAACCTGTCGGGGATTACATTATCTATGTTTTTAATATAAATTATATCTGCTTTAATTTTATCAAGATTTTTAATTAAAGCCCCATGGCCCCCGGGTCTGAAAAGAATTGCTCCATTTTTTAACCTGAATGGCCTGTTTTTAATATCAACCGCTATTGTATTTGTGGCTGTTTCCTGAACAGAGAAACTTATGTTATATTTCACAGATAAATTTTTTTCATAATAGCTGGAAACAGATTGTAAAAAAGATTCTATTTTTTCTCTATGTTCAGAAGAAACAGTAAAATGAATGTTGCAAAATCCGTTTTCTTCCCTGGCGTAGCCTGCAGCCTCAACAAGGTGTTCTTCAATGGCGGTTCTGCTCATGGTGGAATATTTATGAAATTTAAGGAGTCCTTTGGGGATATTTGCATAATTAAGGCCCTTTTGGGTCAAAAGGTATACCAGGATCTCTTTGAACTCCCCTTTTTCTATTAACTCATCAATGGAAAATTGATCTTCGGCCATCTTTGATTTAAGATCATCAAAAAATGCGAATTGTTTTATGGAGTCCATGAATTTTATTAGCTGCGCTGCGCTTTTATCCTGTTTGTGGGCGGCTTTAATAATTTTTTTTTTTTCTATCCGGTCATATTTGCTATTAAAAGATATGAGTGCTTTAAACATTCTGGTTGCAGCCCCTGAAGCTGGAACGAATTTTACCAGACTATTCTCTCCGATATTTTCATTATAAAAATGTACCAGATCTTTTATCTCATCGTTTGCGAGGCGCTTGATCCCGTCATTGATGATGCATGGTCTGGCCAGATTTATATATGCAATACCTTTTTTAAAGAGTTTTAGTTGAGAATAGATCTGTTCCGTTGAAATTCCCATGATATTAATTCTGGTGCAGTCAGCTTCAGTTAAAACAATATTTTCCATATTTCCTCGTTTTTTATATGGAGATTGTCAGATAATAACCAGTAGCTATTAGCTTTTAGCTAAAGGAACCGCCTAAAGGCGGAACTCCAAACTGGCGGTATATAGTTCGGAGTTCCGCCTTTAAGCGGGCAGTTTGGAGTCCCGCCTTCAGGCGGAATTCTAAACTAAAGCGGGGGGAGCCCGAACCCGAATTTTTGAAACATTTACTTATGTTTCCAAGCTTT
>DAOWMW010000258.1 GCA_030642865.1 Desulfobacteraceae bacterium | reverse complement strand
TTTCCAGGGGGATCGATAATTCTTTGGATAATTTTTTTAAATATCGTTTTGAAATCAGGAAATTTTGTACCTTTTTCGATAATCTTACCTTTGGTCTGCGTGGACGTGCCGGTTTTGTTGATTCTTTTGGAAAATCCGATGTTGTTCCAGATGGGCAGCTTTTTTTTCTTGGGGGGGCATCTGATGTGCGCGGGTTTGATGAGAATATGCTCCTGTTCGATTCCACAGGGAATGCTGTTGGAGGACGGGCTGAACTTCTTGGGAGTATTGAAGCACGGATTTATCTTGGATTGAATTTTGAGATTACCATGTTTTACGATACAGGAAGTATAAGTAATACCCATGATTATTCAGGGTCCCATGGCTTTCGATCTTCAACGGGGATTGGGATGCATTACATAACCCCCGTCGGATCTGTGGGGGTGATATATGGGTATAAACTGGACAAAAAAGATTATGAAGATCAGGGGAGATTCCATTTTGTACTGGGTTATACGTTTTAGCCATGGCCATTGCTGGGAGAGTGCTTTGCGCTCGTTCCCAGGTTCTGCCCTGGAGCGAAAAAACAAGAAATTTTTTAAATCAGTTATTTGCGGATAAATAGAACTATGAGAAGTGTAATCAGCCAGAATCATGTTCGTGGAACATTTTTTGTTTATTTTTTCTTGCTTTTTGTATGGCTTTTTTTCTGGAGATTTTATTTTTTTTGCTCTTTCGCTTATCAATTTTTTTTTCTTCAAATTGATTAAGGTCGTTTAAAAAGCTATCTGAATCTTTTGGGGTTTTTTCAGGTTTTGTTATTTTTTTAAGGGCTGGCTTCGGTTTTTCCTTTGGTGCGGGGGGGTCTGTGAAGCCGTTCGGTGGAATGTAATCTGCTTCATAAAGGGTCTCTCCAACCTGAAAAAACTCTATCCCCTGGTCAATGTTTTTTTGTACGTTGATTGTAAGTATGATCGGTTTTGGGTCTGTACGTTTTCCGATTCTTTCTGCCATATCTTTGTTCGAGGAGAGTATAACCCGGAAGTGATTTGAAGGGGATATACCCTTTTCTAAAACAAAGGTGTAAGCTTTTCTTCTGATACATGTAAAAAGAAGCTTTGGGGGCGCATCTGCTTTTTTCTGCACAGGGAGACTGTCAAGGGACTTGGCCCGTATTCTGTTATCTATAATTTCCATGGGGGGCTCTTGCATGACAGCAAGTATTTCATCTAAGTTTTTTCTGCGTACATGCTTCCACCCGGCTTCTTCATTTATCCCTTTTAGAAAATCCTTGATTTTGATGAATCCGTCCATGTCAGGGATTAACCCAAATTCATCAGGCCTTTGCCCCAGGACATGGGTCAAAGATTTTGCCAGTTTTTTTATATTTGCTTCATAGCTGTTTTTTTTTGTCATTTCAATATCGTATTTACTCGATGATTAAGGGCTCGCCCAAAAATAAATTGGCAATTTATTTTTGCGCGAGCCCTAAAGGCTAACCGCACAGCTTGAAATTTATTCAGTCTTAAATTTCATGGGCAATTTGGTAAATCGTCCTAATCCGGTTTTGATCGGATCACCTGGATAACCAAGAGCCTTAAAATTGATATAATCTGTTACACCAATTAATTCTTTTACAGGAATACCATCTTTTGTCATCTTTTTAAAATCAATCCCTTTTTTTACCAGGGTACCATAATCAACAGCGGGATTCTTCTGATGGCACTTGGAACAGTCATTCTTTTTAAAGGCAGAGTGGCAGTTTACGCAGGAAAGTGAATTCTCCTTTGGAAGGACTTCATGGGTTAGTGGAAAACACATCAGGGTTTCCACAAATTCATATTCACCGCTGTATTTTAAATCAGTAGTCTTTATAGCTTCCTTTATGGCCTTGTCCCAATCCCAATGAACAGTATAACCGCTCCAAAGTTGGGCCGGCAGTAGAAATTTATTATGCTTGTCACTAATCTGTTTCCCGCCATGGGCTTTAAACGGGTATATTCTGGAGGATGGATCATCCTTTCCTCCCATTGGTGTGGTCAATCTGGTTATCCCATTTTCATTGATTGGGTCACCTAAAATGTATCGTTGGGCTGTCCCGTTATACCATAAATAAGTTGGTTTCCCTGCCTGTTTTTTTATCTTGGTACCATGGTGATTCTCTGAATGTTCTCCTGCTGTGGACCAGTCCCAATAAATTTCTGTGGGCTTTGCTTTGGATAAAACAGGAATATGACATGTCTGGCAGGCTACATGCTGGGAGTGTTTATTAAGATGATGGGATACAAAAGTTGTATCAAGGTGAGGCTTGTCAGTATGGCAGTATTCACATGACACATCTCCTTCAGAAACAGAGGATGATACTGTGCGGCCGGAAATCATATGTTTTTTGGTCTTGTGGCAATATTGACATTTAAAATTGTTTTCTCCTCCCATATGAACATCAAGTTCCCGGGTTGGGTCCTCAAGCTCATCCAATGCAGAACTCAAGGCACCATGTTTGGTTGCATCTCCGTGCCCGCCGAAAAAATGGCATGTACCACATTTACCACGGTTAGGCCGCCCTACGTTTTCTGCGACAAGTTTTAAATCTACACCTTCAACAGGCCAGCCTGCATCAGTCTTTACATATTCATTCCAGTCTGTATTATCATGGCATACCAGACAATCAATTTTAGATGTATCATTGAAATCAAAATTTTGATCAGTCCATCCATAACCAATATGACATCCTGTACAATCTTTCCAGTTTCCATTAATATTCAGACAAAAATTATTAACGGAATGGTATGATTTTCCTAAATCAATTCGGCCCTCGTGCCCCACGGTATAGGGAGATAAACCCTGCCATTTCCAGTGAGCTGTCTTGATTATATCATC
>DAOWMW010000128.1 GCA_030642865.1 Desulfobacteraceae bacterium | reverse complement strand
TTTAATATTTTTGCCGCAATTTTCAAGCGGGAATACTCTTGTGCATCTTTTTCAAGACGGCCCATGAGTATCTGGCTTTCTTCGGCCAGACCCGCTGCCCTGGCACTCCCATCCATTTTATCAAGTTCCGTACGTTCACTCCCTATGGTCTGATCCAGTTTTGATTTTTTATGATCACATTTTTCAATTTCCTCTTCCAGCAAACAAATCTTCCCTTCCAGGGTATCAGGATCCACCATTAGAGCATCTTTGATAAAGTCATCAATAAGGGACCCTCCACTTAAGGGATGGAGTCTTTCACCCAACTCTTTTATCCCATTTTCCAGTTCCCTTCGTATTTTCGATCTGTTTTCGGCCTCGGCAAGCTCTTCATATCTTTCGCATCCTGCATCCTGGCACATCTGGCTAAGCTGACTTTTTATTTCTGAAATCTTAACATTGGCTTTAGCTATCCGATCTTTATCTTTTTTCAACTGCCCCAGAAGGGTCTCTTCTTTGGAAAAGGAAGCCCTTGCCATACTTAATCTGTCATTTAGTTTGCGGCTTGCCTCCTGGGGCAAAAAAGCGGCCATATTTTTTGCCACAGCATTTACAATTCTGTCAACCTTTTCGCAAAATTTCTCTTTATCCAGCCCAATGGCGTTGATCTCTTCTTTTAAGGCATCTATCTTTTTCAGTTTTTCGAACAGATTATGGTGTTCAGTCATAACAGCGCTGGCATCATCAGGGTGAGCACTGGGATCAAGACCCAGGGGGAGAAGAGCCTCTTTCCAATTTTTTCCCCATTTTAAAAGTTCTCCCCGGGTGGAATCGACCCTGGCCTGAGCCTGTTCAAGCTCCTGATTAAGGCGTATATTCTCTTTTTCCAGATGCTTTTTATTCTTTTGCAGATCATTTTCATATTCTATGATTTTTTTGCCTTCTTCGATTAAATCTGTAAGCCTTTTTATTTCCCCAATATTTACGCCTGCGATCTTTTTTATACATCTGTTTAATATTTTGACGTGGTGATCAATCTCGGTTTTTAATTTATCCCCTCTGGCTTTACGTTCCCTTATATCTTTCCCCTTTTGGGCAAGAATTCTGTAGCTTTCTCCCCATATTCTCATTTCCTTAGGGGTTTTAGGGGATATTTTTGCTGGTTCCCATAAAACAGCCCACTCTTTTTCTATTTTCCTTTTTTCTTCCAGAGCAGCCTTAATCCGATTTTTTATTTGATCTATCTGGATTTTAAATGATTCCTGGTCCACGATCAATTTAACTTTGGCTGTTACACGGTCAGCCTCCCGCCTGAGTCTGTCGGAAATTTCATCCGCTTTTTTCAAACTAATTTCAAAGGCATCCGCCAAAGTTTTCGCCGGGGGGGTCCCTTTTATATAATCAGCTATATAATCAGCTATATAATCAACTATATAATCAGCTATATAATCATCGTTTTTTTCAGAAGAATCAGATCTATTATTCAGAATGGAGAGGATAAAATGCCACCCTTTATCCCTTTTTTCCCGAGCCTCGGCAAGATCTTTTTCCGTGGGAACTTCCTGTTTCAAATTGAGTTCGCTGATCTGTTTTTCAGCATCACCCAGATTTTTTTCAAGGTTAAGGAATTCATCTTTTAATCGGGCAATTTTAAGCTCAGACTCGCCAATTTTATTTTCAAAAATATTAATAATATCTGCCTCGGGAACAGAAAGGCTCTCCAGCTCTTTTACTGACCCGTGCCAGATGGTCTGCCTGCCAAGCTCTATCTCCAGGGTTTTTAATTCAATTTTAATTTTAGATTGTTCAACAATATACTGTTTTTCCAAAACCTTATAATCATCTGCCCGACGCAGGGAATCTTTTAATGGACCAATATCATGGATAATTCCTGATTCTTTTAGCCTGGTTTTTGCCGTGGCCAGGGCGGATGCAAGTTTTGGGATTGTCTCCTCAGCGGTTTCCAGACGGGTTTTGGTCTTGTCATATCCACGTCCCAATGTTTTAATACGCGAGGCTTCCACGACCTTAATCCGCAATTTATACGCATCTTCTATTTTTAAATCATCACCAAGGAGGCTGAGTATATCCTTTGTCTCTTTTTGCAAAAGATTCAGACGTGTTTGCAATTTCAGCCTGTTTTTCTCTCCCTTTAACTGGCTTCCTATATCCCGATGGAGTTCCTCTATTTCCGCTGATCTATCCAGCAAATCTTTAGGGACTTTAAGGATTGAGAGTTCATTCTCCACATCTTTTTTGCTCCCGGATGCCTGGAGACGCTCTTTTTCCATGGAGTTCAGGCTTGCTATCCTGTTACTCCGTGATTTTGAAAATTTTTCAGGTAAAAGTATTGCTTTTTCATAGATTTTAAGTTCGTTTATCAGTTGTTTTCGTTTAGCAATTATGGGAAGAGATTGCTGAACACGTTTTAAGTAATGTAAAAAACTTTTTTTCTCTTCCAGCTCGTTTACAATTTCCTTTTTTTTTTCCTGTGCCAGGCGCAATCCCTTGTCATGGCTCTCCCATTGCTGGCCTGGAAGCTGGGCCTCCCGCAAATTTTTACGATTTTTATTTAAAGCACTTATATTTTCATTAATTTTCGGTTTTTTTGCGGCGGGTTTAAAAAGGGCATCTGCTTCGGATTTAAGCTGTTCCTGTACCTTGCGAAGACGGGAGAGACCCGAGCCGGCAGCAAAAATAAGCTGCCCCATATTCCCTTTTCCACGGATAATCTCTTCTCCTCCACGTACAAGATCACCATGATCAATACCGAACATGGTAATAAAAAGATCTTCATCAACTCCGTTTAAATATCTGGTGAGAACAGATTCTTCAATTATGTCCCCATCATCGGGAAAACGGAGTGTGCCGCGTATTCCCTTGCGCCGCACAAACTTCAGAATATCACCCCGGGCTGATTGAATTGTACCCCCAATTCTCATTTGGGGATGGGGGTGGATAAAATTATCAGTGGAACGCCGGGGAATACCGTAAAGCATATTTTTTAATCCCCGCAGGGCTGAACTTTTACCAGCCTCATTGGGACCGTAGATAATGTGAAAGGATCCGTCTCCTTTGGTAAAATCGATAACTGTATCAGTAAAGGGGCCATAAGCCAAAAGGTTCAATTGAAGAATTTTCACCTTAGCCCTCCTTTTGCAAAAGTCTTTGAAAAAGCATGGGCCGTACCTGTTCCAGCATCTCTTTAAGCCATGCAGGATCATCCATTATTATTCCATCGGGGTCTTCTTTTATTTCCCTGGGAATTTTCTGGTCAAGATCCTTTAGTTCATCATATAAAGTGAGAAGGAGATCCGGGTCAGATTTCAGTTCCTCAAAAAGCCCCGCAAGTTCCCCCATGGCTCCCTCTCCTTTTCCGAATTTTTTTTCAGACAACGGGGGATGAGTCCGTATCTGTATTTTTTCGATCCAGACCATTTCTCCGCTTATATCCAGGGCAACTCCCCTGATTTCATTGTTCCATTTCTCAAAATCTGCACAAAGTTCCTGGTGAGCCGGGGTTTCACCCTCTATCAGGACTCTTACAACCAGAGGGATCCCGGAATTTTCAATTAACAGATTCTCAAGGTGCCTGGAAAACAGATCAAGAATATCATCACCGGTTTGGGCACCCCTGGCATCTATGTTGAGATTTGCCCATCTAATAACATCCAGGGGCTTGAATTTAAATGACGGTTTCCCCCGGGAATCCACATTAACCAGCATACATCCCCTGGGACCGGTCTCCTTGATATGTCTTCCCTGAATATTTCCAGAAAAAAGGATTAAGGGGTCATTACAAAGGATCTCCTTTTTATGAACATGTCCCAAAGCCCAGTAATCGTATCCCCACCGGCACAACCCTTCCAGGGTACACGGGGCATAGGGCTCATGTCCCTCCCGACCGGAGAGGCTCGTATGTAACAGGCCAATATTAAAATAACCTGGAACAGGTGATGGATAAAGGAGGGATAGATCTTTTTTCACAGATGGTGAGGCAAAACTCTGGCCATGGATGGCGACATTTAAGTTTTTGATCAAAAAAGTTTCAGGCTTATTTGAAGGAAAAGTATGGACATTGTCCGGCAGACGGAGGCTTTTGGTTATTTTACTTGCAGCATCATGGTTTCCGAAAATAATATAAACAGAAATTCCTGCATCCCGCAATTTTGCTGTCTGGGATACAAAATAAAGTCCTGTGTTAAAATCTTTCCAATCTCCATCGTAGAGATCCCCTGCTATGAGAATAAAATCGACTTTTTCGGAAATGGCAAGCTTAACCAGATTATTAAAGGCCCTGCGGGCAGCCTGCCTGATCTCATCCACGGGTGCTCCTTCGTAGGAATCCAGCTTTCTCAAAGAACTGTCCAGGTGAATATCTGCGGTATGAATAAATTTAAGCATGTTTTTTCCATCCTTTCCCACCGTGAGATCATTAGACGGGACGCAGCCAAAATTATGTTTGCTGGCTACCCGGCGATTCCAACATGCTTGAAATTCACAGCCCTAAGGGCTCGCACAAAAATAAATTGGCGTCCCTACCCCTGATTTTTTGTTACATTTTGGCTTGTTGGATTTCGATAACTGCTTGTCGTATCTGGCGTTGTCTCGTTATCTGGATGTATTAGCTCCAGCGATGGGAAATATGTTTTATATTTTACGGCATCTCTGGTTATCAAATTAAATTTTGACACAGATGCATGTGCTCCAATAAAAAAATCAGGCAGGGGAGACTTTTTGATTCCCTTGTTCCTTTTGTATTTAAGGAATGCTTTACCTGCTAAAAAAAGTCCCTCCCGAGGAATTTCCATTACCTTTATGCTGAGTTCAGAAATAGCTTTCTCTATTTCCTCAATTTTGTTAAAGCCAATTGATACCTCAGTGTAAATAATTGAATTTATGTACAATGTATTAGTTTGAGAGTATTTGTCTAATATTTTTTCAGACCAGTCTGCCCAAACAGGATCGT
>DAOWMW010000095.1 GCA_030642865.1 Desulfobacteraceae bacterium | reverse complement strand
TAGAGCATAAAATGGTTTTATCTGTATTCCTTATAGTCTATCCCATGTTTTTGAGCTTTATAGGAAAATTTGCGAATGCTTGTGTCGAGTATTTTTGCTGCCTGGGTTATATTTCCCCAGGATTTTTTCAGTGAATCAACGATCATTTCTTTTTCAAGATTTTCCAAAGCCTTTTCCAGGGAGTTTGCCGGCATGGTACTGGATTCTTTTTCGGTCTGAAGAGTGGGGGGAAGATCGTAGCTGTGAATAACCCCATCGTTGCTTACAAGAACAGCCCGTTCAATACAGCTTTCAAGCTCCCTCACGTTTCCCGGCCAGTGGTAGCTCATGAGCATATCTATGCCAGGGGTTGAAAATCTTTTTATTTCCTTTTTGTTTTCTTTGGAATATTTTTCAAGAAAAAAATCGGCAAGCAGGAGAATGTCGGTTTTTCGTTCTTTTAATGGCGGCATATATATGGGAAAAACATTAAGACGATAATAAAGGTCGCCTCTGAAAGATTCATCCTCTATTCCCTGCTCCAGATTTTTGTTTGTTGCTGCAATAATCCGTACATTTGCTTTGATGGTTTTACGTCCCCCCACCCGCTCAAATTCTTTTTCCTGCAGAACACGGAGGAGCTTGGCCTGGGCCTCAAGGTCTATTGAGCCTATTTCGTCGAGAAATATGGTTCCATTATGTGCAAGTTCAAATTTACCCTGTTTTTGATAGATAGCTCCTGTGAAGGATCCTTTTTCGTGGCCAAACAACTCGCTTTCTATAAGGGTTGAGGGGAGTGCTGCACAATTTATTTTAATAAAAGGCTGCTTTGATCTTAAGCTGTTATAATGGATGGAGTTTGCAACAAGTTCCTTTCCTGTTCCGCTTTCTCCACGTATTAAAACGGTGGTGTTGCTGCCGGATACCTGGGAGATCATCCTGAACACTTCCCGCATTTTATTACTTTTGCCTATAATATATTTAAATTTGTATTTTGTCTCCAGTTCATTTTGCAGCCTTTTATTCTCTTTTTTTAATCGTTCTTTTTCAATGTTAATTGTTTCAAGATTTATAACATGGGTTGCTATCATTGTTGCCACAACAGACATGATTTTTTTCCCATTTTCAAGGGAGTATGACTCATCGTATATTTTATCAACGCTCACTGCTCCAATTATTTTTTCTCCCCTTTTCACTGGAACGCAGATAAATGAAAGTTCTTTTCTGTTTGTTTTTTTTCTTGTTGCGGTTTTGTTTAAAAATTTTGGCTCTTCACTAATTTTAGGAATTATAATCGGCTTTCCTGTTTGAATGCTTTCTCCTGTTATCCCCTCGCCTAGCTTGTATTTTCCCTTTAGCATGGCTTTTTTTGGAATTCCATGGGCTATCTGGATACTTATTTCACCAGTTAAGGGGTTTAATATTGATATGGTTCCATGCCCCATCTCCATCGATTCTGATAAGATGTCCAAAACTTTATAAAGGGACTCTTCAAGGTTAAGGTGCTCATTTAAAGCTTTGCTGATTTTATAAAAAAGGGTTATTTTTTCAATTTTTTTCATAATTTTTTTTAAAATTAAATGTTGGGCTTAGCTCTAATTTCGACCATGGCTCAACTTTGAGATCTGATGAACCATGTTAAAAGCAACCCCAAATATTAAGGTTACAAAGACTATTACTTAATAACAAATTTGTAGTTTTTTTCAACAATAATATTTAAAATGGAATGACAAGAGAAGTATCTTGTTGAAAATATACAGGTATTTTTTTTGGCACGGGGTCTGCATGTAAACTCGTACGTGAGTGATAAAATTTCAATGAGAAATAACCAGTTAGGATTGGGGATGAAATAAATTCACGATCCTTAGCATTTTATGGACAAAATTTATCAAGCTGTGCGGTTAGCAGTTAGCTGTTAGCCAAAATGATCACAGGACATTTTGCTATAGATCTTCACCCACTGGGTGTTATTTCCTGCTGAGGTAATACCTCGGTTTTTTTTAAGTATGGGCGGATTCCATAACCGCAGGGCAGAAATGGATTCTGCCGGGCAACCACATAGGGCTTGCCCCTGCTCAGATTGGAATTAGATCGGCAAATGCAACGAGACCAGGCAGATGTTGAATGGTTTTATGCAAAAGCTACCACCTGACAGCTAACCGCACAGGTTGAAATTTATTGGGTTAACCGTGATGGAAAAATTATCATTAATATTGGAAAAAAGCAGGGAAGAATTGATATCAGACTTTATTGCCGGAAATGTGCTTGATTTTATTGAAAAACATACCCGTATTTTTGATGAATATTTTTGTGGCAGTTTTGAAAGAAGTTCCATTGGCCAGGATATGAACATAAGTAAAAACCCCTACGCAATTGTGGCCATGGGCGGCTATGGACGGGGGGAGCAATGCCTTTTTTCTGATATAGATATCCTTCTTTTGTTTGATAAAAAAATTCCTGCTGAAGCAGAAAAGCTTATTGGGGAGACATTTTATCCCCTTTGGGATATAGGGATGGATGTTGCCCATGCCACCATGACGGTTTCAGAATCAGTAAAACTTGCCAGTACTGATTTTGAAACCATGATATCAATGCTGGACAGTCGCTTTGTCTGCGGCAAATCTGATGTTTATTTTGAGTTAAGAGAAAGGCTGAGGGTAAAAATAAATTCTTTTCAAAAAAAGAAGCTGATATCAAGGCTGATTAACACGAGCAAAGAAAGACATTTAAGGTTTGGTGATTCTTCATACCTGCTTGAGCCGAATTTAAAGGACGGTCAGGGAGGATTAAGGGATTACCATGCTATTTTGTGGGTTGCCAGAATAAGATCTGATCTTGTTTCTCCAAAGGAGCTTGAATCTAATGGTTATTTTTCCCAACATGAATTTGAAGGTCTGATCAGTGCTTTAAAATATTTATGGGGCATCAGGTGCCGGCTCCATTGTATGGCACAAAGAAAGTGTGACCAGCTTTACTTTGAGTATCAAATTCAAATGGCAAAGGATTTAAACACTGAAAATATAGATGGTAAAAAATCAGTAGAAGTTTTTTTAGGAGATCTCCACAGCCGTATGGAGTTTATAAAGCAGCTCCATTTAATGGTTATGGCTGAAATAGGAAATACCAGAAAATTTGATCTAAAAGGTATTTTTAAAGGAAAAACCGGGGGTAAAAAGGGGTTGATTTTTTTAAGAGGTATGCTATTTTTTTCTTCTTCTGAAGCAATTGTAAAAGAGCCCTTTCTTCTGGCGGAGATATTTAAAAAAAGTTCTGAGTTCAGAATACCGATCAGCGCAGAGGCAAGGCGCATAATAGAAGATTTTTCCTATTTGATTGATGATGACTTCAGGTTTAATCCTAAAGTAATCAATGCTTTTGAGTATGTTTTGACTACTCCTGAATCTGAGGTTAACGGGTTGGGTGATATGTTAAGCAGCGGTTTTTTAGGTTCTTTTATACCGGAATTCAAAAATATTATTAATAGAATCCAGTATGATCAATATCATATTTATCCGGTGGCAAGGCATTCATTACATACCGTTCTTGCCATTAAAAAGTTTGAAAACAGGGAATCTTCCGGCTATGATTCCCTGTATCACACGATTTACAGGGAATTGTCAAAAAAAAGGAGGATACTTCTCTGGGCAGCTTTGCTCCATGACATAGGTAAAGGAGATCATGGGAAAGGCCATTCTGCGAGGGGTGCTGCCATCGCCGGTGAAATTTTGTTAAGAATGGGTTTTGATACAGATTTTATAGAACCGATTACTTTTTTGGTAAAAGAGCATCTTTTTCTTATTAAGATAGCAACAAGGCGGGATGTAAATGATGAAGAGACATCGATTTTGTGTGCTAGAAAAATAAAGGATATTGATTTGCTGAAAATGCTTTATCTTCTTACAGTGGCAGATTCGAAGTCAACAGGTCCCACTGCCTGGAATGACTGGACAGAAGTGCTGCTGCAGGATCTTTTTTTGAAAGTTTTAAATCAGCTGAAAACAGGAGAGCTTGCTAACAGCAAAATGCTTCAAGATCTTGAGGAGAAAAAAAAGGAGGTTTTTTCCCTGACTCATGAAAAATATCCGTCATGGGATTGGGAAAAAAATTTTGAATCGATGTCTCCCAGGTATCTGCTTCATACGAGCAGTAAGGATATTGTCGCGCATATGGGTTTATTTGCTCAGCTCGGCAATGATGAAATGGTCATGGATGTGGCAGAAGAAGGTGGCGCTGATATAAGGACTGTGACTTTGTGCGCCAGGGGAACGCCTGGGCTTTTTTCCAAAATTTCCGGGGTGTTTGCATTAAACGGGCTTGATATTTTTGACGCCCGGATATACACATGGAAAAAGAACATAGTCCTCGATATATTCAGGGTAACACCTCCCAAAGATCGAATATTTGAAAAGCGGAAATGGGCAAGGGTGAAAGAAAATCTCAAAGAGGCGATTATGGGAAGGCTCGATCTTGATGCTGCCTTAAAGGAGAGTACATCATTTCATAAGGGGAAAAAACTTCCAGGTTTAGAAAGTGCTGCGCGTGTTGTGGTGGATAATAGTAGCTCGAGTTTTTTTACAATTATCGAAGTCTTTGCGAACGATTTCACGGGGCTTTTATTCAAAATCACAAATTTGTTATATAAAAATGATTTAGATGTAAGGGTGGCAAAGATTTCAACAAAAGTTGATCAGGCGGTTGATGTGTTTTATGTAAGAGATATAGACGGTCAAAAAATAGATGATGAAAAAAAGGTGGAGACTTTGGTGCGGGCTATAAGAGATGTAATAGGCTGATGCGGCAGATATTTAATGAATGCAGTGGTATTTTTATAGTGAGGAGGGAATTTAAATGAAAAAAATTGATGCGATTATTAAGCCATTTAAACTGGACGATGTTAAAGAGGCCTTAAACGCAATTGGAATACAGGGGATGACGATCACCGACGTAAAAGGGTATGGCCGACAGAAAGGTCATAAGGAAATTTACAGGGGAGCAGAGTATGTCGTTGATTTTATACCAAAAATAAAGATCGAACTTGTCCTGGCAGATGATATGGTGGAAAAAGCATTTAACGCGATTCAGGCGGCTGCCAATACAGGTAAGCTTGGGGATGGTAAAATTTTTATTTTTCCGGTTGAAGATGCTCTCCGTGTTCGAACAGGTGAAAGGGGGATCGACGCCATATAATCTCCGGGTGCAAATTGTTAATTTTTCCGATTTCCCGCCAGAGCATGAATTTTTAATTTCCACTGGGAATTTTGTGAAATTGTAATTTTTACTCAGAAAATGCTGCAAAAATATATTTTTTTTGTTTTAACGCAAGCCCTGTTATATTATTTGCTGACGGATTGCGTAAATAGAATATAGATAATTATCTGTATTGACATTCTCGCCTCAACATGCATACTCCATCTGTACATAAACAAGGAGGAAAAGATGGCAATTCAAACAATCTGTACCGATACCCGGGCACACATTGATTTTTTAATAGATGAGGTAATCAAAAACCGAGAAGTGGTTATCATTAAACGACGTGGGAGTGAAGACGTAGCCGTAATAACAATTGATAAATTGCCTGGTATACGCGAAACGGCATATTTGCTTTGTTCCCCCATCAATTTAAATCGACTTCTCACCGCGCTGGACAGGGTACGTAAAGGAACCCGGTACACCATAAACAATAGATGAGCAGTATGAAATAGAAGGCCTTGACCAGTCACTGCATGGTGAACATGCTTAGGGCT
>DAOWMW010000187.1 GCA_030642865.1 Desulfobacteraceae bacterium | reverse complement strand
GGGATAGGTAAGGAGCGGCTGCAGCATGCCACATTCCTCCCCGATGAATCGGAGCAGCTGCTTGGCTTTTTGGAAAATTTTTGTGCTGAAATCAAAAAAATTGGCCCAAGTCCGGTAATACCAGCAGAAAAACCCGAGGCAAATGTCGATTTTACGCTGGCGTTAAAGGAAATTGCCTTAACCCATGATCTCTTTGCCTGCCAGGATTGCGGTAAATGTACCTCGGCCTGCCCTGTTGCTATTATTGGAAAGCCTTTTTCCCCAAGGGCTCTTGCAAACTCCATTGCTTCCTTAAATATTGATTATGATTCAGTCAAAAATAATGTATGGTCATGCCTGACCTGTGGTTTGTGCCGTGACAGATGCCTTGCTTCTATTGATTTTCCCGATTTTATTCGGAATATCCGGTCTGTTTTTAATGATAGAAAAGACAGGAAAATAGAGGCCCATGGAGGTTTTTTTCATAAACTGATGCGTACAATGACATCACCTGATTTAGAGATCAGGCATTGGGACTGGCTTCCAAAAACCATTGAATGCGATCCAAAAAGCAAGATACTTTTTTTCGGAGGGTGTGCCCCTTATTTTGATATATTTTTTAGAAAATTTTTAGATGTGAACACGCGTGATATTCTGTCCGATGCCCTTTATCTGTTAAATTTTTTTGATGTTCAGCCTGCTCTTCTTGATGCTGAACGGTGTTGCGGTCATGATCTTCTCTGGTCGGGGGATAGGGCTAATTTTATAAAATTAGCAAAAAAAAATGTTGAGTTAATAGAAAATATGGGCATTGAAGAGGTAATTACAGCCTGCCCTGAATGTTATACAACACTGGCAACTGATTATAAAAAATATGGGGTTGCCCTGAATTTTAAAGTAACCCATTTATATGATTTTCTTGAAAAAGAGATCGGTAAAGGGCCCGTTGGTTTTAAAAAATTTGATAAAAACATAACCTATCAGGATTCCTGCCGTCTTTGCAGGTTCACAGATATGGGTAATTTGCCTGGATCGCTGATTGATCGTTTACAGCCAAATAAATTTACTGAGATGCGATTTTCAGGAACTGCGGCTGTTTGCTGCGGTAATAGCGCATGGATAGGTTGCGATTCATATACCAAGGCTCTCCAGGTGACGCGTCTTACACAGGTTCAGGAAACCAGTAGTGATCTTTTGATTACTTCATGCCCAAAATGTCAAATTCATTTTAAATGTGCCATGGAAGACCCTTTTTATGGAGAGAAAATAAAAATCGATATGATGGATTTGACCTCTCTTATAGCTAAAACTATTTACTGGGAGTAATTTTAATGCGAGTAATAAATTCAGCGGTCGGGAAGGGACAGCTTCAGGTGCGCATAGGTGTTTATGTCTGTCATTGCGGATTAAATATTGCGCAAACCGTAAACTGTAAAGAGGTGGCAGAGGCTGCAGCAGATTTGTCAGATGTTGTTATATCCAAAGATATTATTTACGCATGTTCCGAACCAGGGCAGCAGGAAATAAAAGATGATATTGCGGAATATAATCTTGACCGTATTGTGGTGGCTTCCTGCTCCCCCAGGCTTCACGAATCGACTTTTCGCCAGATGATGATTTCGGCAGGATTAAATCCTTATCTTCTGGAAATGGCTAATCTCCGTGAACAATGCAGCTGGGTTCATATGAAAGAGTGTGATGCTGCAACTTTAAAGGGGATTGATCTGGTTAAAATGTCTGTGGCAAGGATTCGTCTTCTTGCTCCCCTTGTCGAGGAAACATTTCCCCTTACAAAGCGGACTCTGATTATTGGTGGAGGTATTGCCGGCATACAAACGGCACTTGATTTGGCTGACACCGGGTATGAAGTGGTTATTGTTGAAAAAACTCCTTCCATAGGAGGACTCATGGCCCAGATTGACAAAACTTTTCCAACCATGGATTGCTCCATCTGAATTCTTGGTCCCAAGATGACGGATGTCGGTCGGCATCCCCGTATAAAAGTTTATACTTTAAGTGAAGTGGCTGAGGTTAAGGGGCAGGTTGGTAATTTTGATGTTAGAATTGTTAAAAAAGCCAGGTTTGTAAAAGAAGATGAGTGTACGGCATGTGGTGAGTGTTCCAGGGTTTGTCCCGTTGTACGTCCTGACGAGTTTAATGTGGGTCTTTCATCAAGAAGGGCGATATTTATACCTTTTCCCCAGGCTGTTCCTTCATCCTATATTCTAAATATGCATGAATGTTTAGGGCATAATCCCTCGGTTTGCGCAAAATGTTTTGATGCATGCGAAAAAGGATGTATTGATTTTCATATGTCCGATGAAGAATTCATTGAAAATGTTGGTTCCATTGTTGTTGCAACAGGGATGGAACCATATGACCCAACAGAACTTGATGAATATGGATATACAAGGTTCGATAATGTATTAACAAGTCTTGAATTTGAACGGCTGGTAAATGCCGGGGGGCCTTCAAAGGGTGAACTTATACGGCCCACTGATGGAAAGCGTCCTAAAACTGTGGGCTTTATTCAGTGTGTAGGCTCCAGATCTTCGTTAAAGGGGGCTTCTTACTGTTCCAATATTTGCTGTATGAATACTGTGAAAAGTACCCTTGTTCTCAAGGAACATTATTCTGATATCGAGATTAAGGTTTTTTATATAGATATCCGTGCCTTTGGAAAAGGGTTTGAAGATCTTTTTATAAGATCCAGAAAATTGGGAACTCATTATATTCGAGGGCTTCCAGGTACAGTTGATGAACTCGATGATAAAAGCTTAAGGGTGGTGGTTGAAAATACCGCCACTGAAAAAATTGAATTCCATGATCTCGATATGCTGGTTCTCGCTGTGGGTCTGAAACCGGCTTCAAGCACCCAGAAAATTCAGGAGATGCTCGGGCTCCAGCTGACCTCTGATGGTTTTTTCCTTGAAGCACATCCAAAATTGCAGCCCGTGGACGCGGCAACCAGGGGAGTTTTTTATGCAGGATGCGCTGAAGGGCCAAAGGACATTAAGGAGAGTGTAACCCAGGCCTCTGCAGCGGCAGCTCGGGCCATCCGGTTAATGCATAAAGGGGAGATAACAGCAGAACCTATTACATCCTTTGTTATTGAAGATCATTGTAAGGCATGTGGAAAATGTGCCGAGGTTTGTCCCTATAATGCAATAACTGTTAATGTGAAGAAAAAGACTCCTGCGGTTGTTAATACTGCTGCATGTGCAGGCTGCGGAACATGTGCTGCTGAATGCCGATTTGGGGCCATAGTGATGAATCATTTTACTGATGAACAGATTCTTGTCCAGGTTGATGCCCTGCTGGAAGATGACCCTGAAGAAAAAATTTTAACATTTGCATGTAACTGGTGTTCCTACGCAGGAGCTGATTATGCAGGGGTTTCCAGGATCCAGTATCCTTCAAATGTGCGTTTAATAAGAACCATGTGTTCCGGCAGGGTGGATGAAAGATTTATATGGGAGTCTTTTTTAAAAAGAGCTCCTGTGGTCCTTGTGAGTGGGTGTCATATTGGAGATTGCCATTACATAGATGCTAACCACTGGACCGTAAAAAGAATAAACAAAGTAAGAAAAAAGATGGATAAAATAGGGATCAGGCCGGAAAGACTTCGCCTGGAGTGGATAAGTGCTGCAGAAGGTATTCGCTTTGCAGAAATTATGTATGAAATGGAGCAGCTGCGAAAAACCGTATCTGATCAGGAAATAAAAGAAACAGTTAAAATATTGAAAAAGCAGAAGGGATTATTATAATTATAGTTTTCAGTATTATTTAGACCTCGGAACTTGACTTTTTTTTTATTTTTTCGTAAAAAATAGACCTAACTACTTAAAATGATTGCATGGCATAAAAATTGCGTTTG
>DAOWMW010000173.1 GCA_030642865.1 Desulfobacteraceae bacterium | reverse complement strand
TAACATTTTAAGCGTCGATCCATCCTGTCTGACTGCGTTACGAAAACGTATAAATATCTTGATATTCCTGCGTTTTCACGCCTTGTCAGACAGGCGCCTCAACACTTAAAATTGCCAATTTATTTTCGATCGAATCCTTAGTGTCCGTTTAGTGTCCGTTGTTTTTGCCCGGAGAGCACCTTTTTCCGCATGCGCAAAGATAAAGGAGTAACTTCCAGAAGTTCATCTTCCCGAATAAAACTCATGGCCTGCTCCAGAGTTATAGCTCTCACCGGAGCAAGGATTACGTTGTCATCTTTCCCTGATGCCCGCATGTTGCTCAACTTTTTTTCCTTGCATGGGTTTACAAAAATATCCTGGCTTCTGTTATGTTCACCCACTATCATACCCTGGTACACAAGGTCACCAGGTCTTACCAGTAGTCTCCCCCTGGGCTCCAGGTTAAACAGGGCGTAAGGGACAGCTTTTCCCATGCGATCCCCAACAATGGATCCTGTGAGCCGACTGGGGTATTCCCCCCGGAAATCTTCGTATCCGTCAAAAAGGGAATTCATAATCCCTGTGCCCCGGGTATCTGTGAGAAATTCGTCCCTGTATCCGATCAATCCCTTGGAAGGTACTGAAAAATCTATCCGTACCCTGCCTTTGCCATTATTCACCAGGTTGACCATTTTTCCCTTGCGCAGGGAGAGCTTTTCAGTTACTACGCCAAGAAAACCTTCTTCACAATCGACCATCAGGCGTTCCATTGGCTCCAGTTTTTTACCGTTTTTATATTTATAAATAACCAGGGGACGTCCAACGCTGAATTCATAGCCTTCCCGCCTCATGGTTTCGATGAGTATGGCAAGCTGAAATTCTCCACGGCCTTTAACCAGGATGCTGTCTCTCTCTTTTATATTCTCCACTTCAATTGCCACATTTAAAAGTGTCTCTTTTTGCAGGCGAGCTTTAAGTCTGCTCGATTGAACATATTTTCCTTCTTTTCCGCAAAAAGGTGAGTCATTGATTGAAAATTCCATGGATACGGTCGGTTCATCAATGCTGATTCTGGGAAGAGGCAGGGGATTATCCTTATTGCAAATGGTATCGCCTATTTTAACATCTTTAATACCGGCTAAAACCGCAATTTCTCCTGGATTTACCTGGTCTACATCTTTTAACTCCATTCCCCGGTAAACTTGAAGCTTTGATACCTTAAGCTCCATGGATTCACCATTTTCGCCTATGCAGATCAGGTTGTCTTTTGATTTGGCAGTTCCGTTAAAAATTTTTCCTATGGCTAATCTCCCCATATAATCCGAGTACCCCAGATCTGATACGAGCATTTGAAATGGTGTGCCAGGAGTGTAGGATGGAGGTGGAATTTCCTTGAGTATAGTATCAAAAAGCAGGTGGAGATTCTCTCTTTTTTCATCCAGCGATTTTGTTGCAATACCATCTCTTCCTATGGCATAGAGAAGGGTAAAATCGAGTTGGTCATCTGTGGCATCCAGGTCGATTAAAAGATCGTATATTTCATCAAGGACTTCGTCGGGTCTGGCATCATGGCGGTCGATCTTGTTAATAACAACAATAATTTTAAGGCCTGCTTCCAGGGCTTTCTTCAGGACAAATCTGGTTTGGGGCAGGGGACCCTCAGAAGCGTCAACCAGCAAAATAGCACCATCGGCCATGGAAATTGCCCGTTCAACTTCTCCCCCAAAATCTGCATGGCCAGGAGTATCGATTATGTTAATTCTGACATCATGCCATAATACGGAACAATTTTTTGCAGAGATGGTTATTCCACGCTCCCGTTCAAGATCCATGGTATCCATGAGCCTTTCATCAACTTTCTGGTTGGCTCTGAAAAGTCCGCTTTGACGGAACATGGCATCAACAAGGGTTGTTTTTCCGTGGTCAACATGGGCAATGATGGCAATATTTCTTAAATGATTATTTTTCTCTAAATGGTGCATTTTTTGATATCTCCGGTGTTACATACTGTTTTATACAGATTTTTTTAAGAATAATTTAGGGAAAGGGGGGACTATAGTATATTTCCTGGGTGATAAGGCCTCCAAATTTCTGATGGTTTTTCCTTACAGAAGGAAGATAATCATTAAACAGTAAATTGCAATCTGCATAAATGTACATATAGATTGTCAGACAATTACCCTGTTTGAAAATTTGGCGCAAGGCCGGAGGAAGGAAGGGGTATTGTAATACTCCAACGACCGATAACGGAGTGAATTTATATGAACATCGGGAAAAAGAGTCAAGGCCTGCCCCCTTTTACCATGATATCTCACCGAACAAAAAAAGGATCATGTTGCAAGTTGACTAATATTTTGCTTTGTCAGTGTTACCATTTCATTTTCATTGAGCTCTTCAAAGGAATTAAGGGCTTTGGTGAGCCATGGTAATGCTTCTTCGGTATTTTTATCCACCGCATATATATATCCTATGTTTGAAGCTTGTACTGCAACACCCATTTTATCACCAGCTTCCTCAAAAAGAGCTATTGATTTAAAGTATGATTCAAGGGCGTTATTACTATCCTGCCTGTCCCGGTACACAGATCCGATATTTTGTAATTGCAGAGCTTTTCCTTTTTTATCTTCCAACTGGTCAAATAAATCTGCAGAGATTCTAAAAGAATTCAAAGCATCATCATACTTTTTAAGGCTTACATTCAACAGGCCGATATTGTTATGAATCATCGACTCACCTTCTTTGTTCCCCAGATCTTTTAGCAGAGCGGCAGCTTCGGAATATGTTTTAAGAGCTTTTTTCGGTTTTTTTATGTTTGAATAGCAAAAAGCAATGGCGTTTAGCAATGATGTTTCAGTGGCTCTGTCCTTAAGCTCTCTACATAAGGAGATAGCTTCTTCAAAGGGTTGAAGCGCTGTTTTAAAATCTTCTTTGCCCATGATCTCACTCCCTTTTGCTAGCAACAACTCCAGTCTCTGATTATCAGTATTCATTTTTTCCCTTTTTTAAAAAAAATAGCGAGTGTAGTTATAAATTTCTAGAAAATTGCAGTAGTGCCCGAAGCGTAATGTAGCTGAGTAGTTACCTTGATCATAACATTTGATGGCCGATATTATGACCAACCCTGAAGTGATCAATGATTTAGCGTAAGCTTGTAATATTCGTAGGTATTTTTCATGCCGTTCGTAAAGGGCGTATATTTAAAATCAAGAACCCGGCTGACTTTATCTCCGGAATAAAGAAGATGATGATCAAGGGGGAAGGGGAGGGGGACCCCTTTTTTATCTATCATTGCACCACTCATTCTTTTTGTGGTTATTGCTTTTCCTGTGATTTCCCTGAAGACTTCCATGAGCCTTTTGTATGAGATCATCTCTTTGGCTGCAAGATTAAATGTCTCGTTATATACCTTGTCATTGGAAATCGATTTTTTTATGATATTTGCCACATCGATCACATAAACAAAACTGAACAATGGGAGCTCATTGTCCGGTATAATCAGAGTCTTGTCATTTTCTATGAGGTCGAAAAAATATGATTCCCTTGGCGCATAATTATATTCACCATAAATGATGGCAGGCCTGAACACTGTATAGGGAATCTGTTTTGCTTCACATTTTTCTTTAAGCTTACACTCGGCCAGCCATTTATTATAACCGTAATCCGAATATTGACCAAGCTGGGGATTGGGGCCTGACAGTGTTAAAGCATTCTCTTCCACCGGAAGATCAAGACTCTCTTCGTATATTGTTGTGGTGCTTATATAAATATAATGATTAACCCTGCCAGGAAGAGCGTCAATCATTGTTTCTATATCTTCTGGAGTATACGCGCAGAAATCTATCACCACATCCCAGTTATTAGGGGGAATTACCTCCTTTATTCTTGTTATATCACTTCTGTCACCAACAAGCTCGGTAACGGAATTTTTGTTCAGCGGACGATTACCCCGGTTATAGATGAAAATATCAAGCTCTTTTTCTTTTACAAGTTCCTCTACAAGAATTCTGCCAGAAAAATAGCTTCCACCGATTATTAAAATGTTTTTCATAATTTTGTTGCATCCTTATAAGGATCGTGAATTTATTTCATCCCAAATCCTGATTAAATAATATGCGGCTATTCCTCGAATGAAAACTATACGTTTTTT
>DAOWMW010000146.1 GCA_030642865.1 Desulfobacteraceae bacterium | reverse complement strand
GGTTAGCTGGCGCAGGAAGTCGGGTACTACGATCTGCGCCATCTATTTTTTTTGGGACTCTATTTTAAAAGGACAGGTAACTGTTGATGGATAAGTTGAACAGCAACTATGGAGTGTAAATGCCAAAGGTAAAAATAAAAACAAACAGGGCGGCTGCAAAACGTTTTAAGAGAACAGGTTCAGGGAAGATTGTTTTTTCAAAATCCCATGCAGGTCATATATTGACAAAAAAAACAACCAAGCGTAAGAGAGCCTTGAGAAAAAGTCATATTATTGATAAAAGTAATACAAAGGAGATAAGCTTGCTGCTTCCCAACGGGTAGCATCTTGTTAATTACAGGAGTTAATTATGCGTGTTAAACGAGGTTTTAAAGCAAGAAGGCGCAGAAACAAGATTTTGAAACTTGCAAAGGGGTTCCGCGGATCCCGCAGCAGATTAATCCGTACGGCTGCAGATGCTGTTGATAAAGCACTGATGTATTCCTATCGGGACAGAAGGGTACGCAGGCGGGATTTTAGAAAGTTATGGATTGTAAGAATAAATGCCGCGGTCCGGATGAATAATCTTTCTTACAGCAAGTTTATTCATGGATTAAAACTTGCCGATGTTACGCTGGATCGCAAGGTTCTTGCGGAGCTGGCTGTTTCAGATCCTGCAGGGTTTTCGAGTGTGGCTGCTCTTGCTTCAAAACATTTGTAGCAGATTCCCATTTGAATAAATTTTATTATAGATTTAAGTGTATGGCCGAAATTAGAACCAGACCCGAAAATCTATACTTGCCAAAAAAAAATTAAATTTGGACAGAACATATTCTAAATTTGTAATTTTTAGAATATCTCTGCTTCTGATAAAAGCATCTGAAAAAAAATTGAGCGTTGTGGAAAAAACCATAGATCAAATAGAAGCTGAGGCTGCAGGGGAGCTTAAAAAAGCTCTTGACAAAGATGCTGTTGAAGCTCTTTCAATTAAATATTTGGGGAGAAAGGGGATTATAACCAGGTTTTTAAGGAATATCTCAAAACTTCCTGGACATTTAAGGCCCGAGGCTGGAAAACAGGCCAATGCCGTAAAAAAAAGTCTTGCAGCAGCTTTTAATGAAACCATTTGCTGCATGAATTCAAATCTCACAGATGAAAGTGATTCCATAGATGTTTCCATGCCTGGCAGACCTGTGAAAAGAGGGGGCTTACATCCTGTAACTCAGATCATTAGAACCATATCTGATATTTTTGCGAGGCTTGGTTTTAAAATCGTGGAGGGTCCTGAAATTGAGACCGATTATTATAATTTTGAAGCCCTGAATATTCCAAAGGATCATCCTGCACGGGATATGCAGGATACTTTTTATATTTCTGATAATCTGGTCTTGAGAACCCATACCTCACCTGTGCAGGTTCGAGTGATGGAAAAAACTCCCCCCCCTGTGAGGATAATTGCTCCAGGGAAGGTCTACAGGTGTGACTCGGATCTGACTCATACCCCCATGTTTCACCAGATTGAAGGGCTTGTGGTTGATAAAAATGTAACTTTTGGTGATTTAAAAGGGGTTATAAATACTTTTATTCATCAAATTTTTGATCCTGGCATAGGATTAAGATTCAGGCCGAGTTTTTTCCCGTTTACGGAACCGAGCGCTGAAGTAGATATCCTTTGTGTTATCTGCCGCGGTAAAGGATGCAGAGTCTGCTCTCAAACCGGATGGCTTGAAGTTTTGGGCTGTGGTATGGTTCATCCTGCTCTATTTGAGAATGTGGGATACAGCACTTCGAACTATTCAGGTTTTGCCTTTGGTATGGGAATAGAGCGGCTTGCCATGTTGAAGTACGGGGTCGACGATCTCAGGAAATATTTTGAAAACGATTTAAGGTTTCTGCGGCAGTTTTAATATGAAAGTAAGCTTAAGCTGGTTAAAAGATTATGTAAACGTTGATATGAACTCCATTGCCCTGGCTGATGCCCTTACAATGGCAGGGCTTGAGGTTGAAAAGGTTTTAAACAGGTATGATTATCTGGATGGAGTTGTTCTGGCTCGTATTAAAAAAATAACTCCACACCCCAATGCTGACAGACTTAATTTGTGCAGTGTTGATGCTGGAGAAACTATTCTGCAAATAGTATGTGGAGCCGATAACATAAAAGAGGGTATGCTTGTTCCCCTTGCTCTTCCCGGGGCACGTCTTTCTGGTGGGCATAAAATTAAGCGGAGCAAAATCAGAGGTGAAAAATCAGATGGGATGCTTTGCAGTGAGTTGGAGCTGGGGCTTGGCTTGGGCCAAAAAGGTATTATGTCTCTTGATCCCGGCCTTGCTGAAGGGGCAAAGCTTGCGGAAGCTCTTTTGCTTTCGGATATTCTCTTTGAAATTGATCTGACTCCCAACAGATCCGATTGTTTGAGTATTATTGGAATAGCCAGAGAGATTGCGGCATTTGGTGGTACAAAAATAAAATACCCGGAAAGTTCTTTTAGTAATACTGAAAATTTTGAATCTGATACTAATATTGACAGCATGATTTCCGTTGTTGTGAAAGCTCCTCTTCAGTGTCCCCGCTATGCTGCCATGATCTTTGAAAATATTTCAGTTTCTCATTCACCCCCCTGGATTCAGGAGAGACTGGTCTCCATCGGGGTAAAACCTGTTAATAATATAGTTGATATAACAAATTTTGTAATGTTTGAAACAGGGCAGCCCTTACATGCATTTGATCTGAATATGCTAAATGGCTCCAAAATAATAGTCGATATGGCTAAAGATGGTGAGCCTTTCACATCACTTGATAATAAAGAACGGCATCTTTCTTCTGATATGCTTATGATATGTGATGCTGAAAAACCTGTTGCAATTGCTGGAATTATGGGAGGACTCAACACCGAGATTTCAGAGGGTACCACCAGGGTTTTATTGGAAAGTGCCTGTTTTGACCCTGTGACCATAAGACGGACCGCGAAAACTTTAGGTTTAAATACTGAATCTTCCCACCGTTTTGAGCGTGGAGTCGATCCCAAAGGTACTCTTACAGCTTTGAACAGAGCTGCCAGACTTATCTCTGAAATTGAGGGAAGCAGACTGGTGCAAGGGGTTATTGACATTGGCCAGGGGGATTTTGATCCACTACCTGTTGATTTAAGCGTCGATTATACCAATGCTCTTTTGGGTGTAAACCTTAAGCAGTCTGAGATTGAGAACCTTTTAAATTCCATTGAGTTTAAGGTTGAAAAAAATGGTACGCGGAATCTTCTGGTAACACCCCCATCTTTCAGGGTTGATATTAAACGACCTGCGGATCTTGTTGAGGAGGTTGCGCGTCTTTGGGGGTATGATAATATTCCTCTGACCAATCCTCCTGTTCCTGCCGCGGACAATCTGACTTCAACGTGGGTGGAAGCAAGATACAGAATAAAAAAAATAATCTCAGGGTTTGGTTATTATGAAGCAATAACTTATAGTTTTATTGACGAAAGGGCCTCTGATTTTTTTTCTTTTCATCGTGACGGTGAAAAAAGGGATTCCATTGATATATTAAATCCCCTTACAAAAGATCAGGGGGTCATGAGGAGATCATTGATTCCTGGTCTTCTGGAAACTGTACATTATAATATTTCGCAGCAAGAAAAAAATATTAGTATTTTTGAAATTGGTAAAAAATTTATTTCCGGAAATTCTGCAGAACTCCCCGAAGAAAATGAAGTATTGACATGTTTGCAAACAGGGGTTGCTATCTCCTCAACCTGGAACGTAAAAGGGGTGGATTCTGATTTTTATGATATTAAGGGGGTTGCCGAGGGGCTCTTTAGTGCGTTGAAGATCGATGGCGCTAATAAAGAATTGCGGCCAGTATTTACGCGTCTCCCCGATGAATTATGCACTTATACCAGACCAGGGTATACTGCCAGGATTCTGATAAAGGGTGAGCTGTTTGGTATCGTTGGGCAGGTGGCTTCCAGCCTTCTTGATATATACGGGATAAAACAGCCTGTATTTGTTCTGGAAATAGACATTCAAAAACTTTATCCAATAATTCCTGACTCTGTTTTGACCTTGCCTGTATCCAGATTTCCAGCTGTGACAAGGGACGTCACAATGATCGTTGGGGTGAATATAGAGGCCGCCTCGATTTTGGAAAAAATTAATAAGGCAGATATGGATTTAATCCAGGCTGTGGAACTTTTTGATGTTTTTCAAGGGGATGAAGTCTCTTTTGATAAAAAGAGTATATCCTTTAGAATAACTTACAGGTCCGACACCGGCACTCTTGAAGATGATTTGATAAACAGAATGCATAAAAAGGTAGTAAGTCTGCTCCTTGAAGAGTTTGACGGGGCATTGCCGTAAAAAAATGCAAGCTGTGCGGTTAGCCTTTAGTCCCTTACTCCTGAAAAGCTGTAAAAAAAACAAGAAAATAGTTATCAGTCATCAGCAAAAGCATATTTATACTAATAGCGGTTAGCTATTAGCTAAAGGAACCGCCTAAAGGCGGAACTCCAAACTGGCGGTATATAGTTCGGAGTTCCGCCTTTAGGCGGGCAGTTTGGAGTCCCGCCTTCAGGCGGAATTCTGAACTAAAGCGGAGGGCGCCCGAACCCGGATTTTTGAAACATTCATTTATGCTTCCAAGCTTTACAAACCTGTTGCTGGTCTATGT
>DAOWMW010000132.1 GCA_030642865.1 Desulfobacteraceae bacterium | reverse complement strand
GTGACCCTCGGCTTGTAAGGCCGATGCTCTCCCAACTGAGCTACCCGCCCAGATACAAAATAAATGCAAAATACAAATGTATAACTCATGTTTTTTCCTCGCATTGCGAGGAAGAAAAGAGTTAGCGTCAATAAGTATAAGTAATCTAAAAATCTTGCTAATGTCAAGGCTTTTTATTTTTAAACTAAAAATAAAAGTATTCCTATAGTAATGAGGATGGTTGCGGCAAATTCTCCGCCATAGCCTGGAAAGGGATATAGCTTTTATTAAAAAAAGGCTTGGCAGTGTCGTGAACAATCGCATGGGGTAAAACTTCATCCATATGCTCAACTGGAATAATCTTTATATGTTTTAAGACAGTTTTCGGTATATCGTGCAAGTCCTTTTCATTTTCCCTTGGAATAATTACTCTGGTTATTCCGCCTCTGTGGGCAGCAAAGATTTTTTCTTTTAAACCACCTATGGGAAGGACATGGCCTCTGAGAGTAATTTCTCCTGTCATGGCTAAATCTTTGTGAACCGGTTTTTCTATAATTGCAGAGACAATTGCAGTACACATGGAGATCCCTGCAGATGGTCCATCCTTTGGGGTGGCACCCTCGGGAAGATGGATGTGGATGTCACTTTTTTTGTGGAAGGTACTGTCAATTAAAAGAGCATTGGAACGTGATCGTATATAGCTGACAGCAGCTTTGGCAGACTCTTTCATAACATCACCAAGCTGCCCTGTGAGTATAAGTTCTCCCTTCCCCTGGAGAATAAGGACTTCTATGTTGAGAAGTTCTCCGCCTACTTTTGTCCATGCCAGCCCTGTAACAAGGCCGATCTGATCTTTTTTTTCGGCTTCACCATGTTTGTGTCTGGGGGGCCCCAGGTATTTTTGAACGGTTTTGGCGGTTACATTGTAAGTATCACTTTTATTGCTGGAGACAACTTCCCGTGCAATTTTACGGCATATAGCGGCAATTTCACGTTCGAGATTCCTGACCCCTGCTTCACGGGTATATTTTTGGATAATTGCCAAAAGGGAATTTTTTGTAAAATTAATTTTTTTATCTTTAAGCCCGTTGGCTTCGATCTGTTTGTTCAGCAAAAAATCCTTTGCAATGTGATATTTTTCGTACTCTGCATATCCAGGGAGGCGGATTATCTCCATTCTGTCCAGAAGTGGGAGGGGAATATCCATGGTGTTGGCTGTGGTAATAAAAAAAATGTCCGAAAGATCATAATCAAGATCAAGATAATGATCATTGAAGTTATTATTCTGTTCAGGATCAAGGACTTCCAGGAGTGCAGCAGATGGGTCCCCCCGAAAATCCATACTCATCTTGTCAACTTCATCCAGACATATTACAGGGTTATTTACCCCTGCTTTTTTAATCGATTGAATAATTTTGCCCGGCATTGCCCCTATATAAGTACGCCTGTGCCCTCTGATTTCCGATTCATCCCTGACTCCTCCCAGGGAAAGCCGTAAATATTTTCTTCCTGTTGCCCTTGCAATTGATTTTGCTATGGAGGTTTTTCCCACACCAGGGGGGCCGACTAAACAAAGGATGGGCCCCTTGACTTTTTTGACAAGGACCTGGACAGCCAGGTATTCAAGAATTCGTTCCTTTGGCTTTTTCAGGCCGTAATGGTCTTCATCTAAAATTTTTTCAGCTTTTTCAATATCAGCAGAAATCTCACTTACGTCAAACCATGGAAGGCTGATTATCCAATCAATGTAATTCCGAATAACCGTGGCTTCCGCAGACATGGAGGACATCATTTTAAGTTTTTTAAACTCATGCTCTGCTTTTTCTTTAGCTTCCTCGGTCATTTTTTTGTTATTGATTTTTTCTTCCAGTTCTTTGAGCTCATCTCCCTGGTCGCTGGGGGCGCCAATCTCTTTTTTTATTGCCCGGATCTGCTCGTTTAAATAATAATTTCGTTGAGTTTTAGACATCTGGTCTTTTACACGACCGCGTACACGTTGATCAACCTGGAAGAAATCGATTTCTTTTTTTATAATATCTATGAGGGTGTGAAACCTGACAGCAACAGAAGAGATGGACAGGAGGTTTAGCTTATCCTCTGTTTTCAGGGGCAGGTGGGCAGCTATTGTATCAGAAAGCTGGGATGGCTCTGATATTTCTAAAAAGCTGTCCACCAGGCCTTTAGATATATTTTTATTAAGTTTTGAATATTCTGTTACACATTCCATCACAATTTTGGAAAGAATCTCCCATTCATTTTTGGGAATTTCAATTTCCTTTTCAAGTATGGCCTTTACCTTGAAATAGTTTTCACCATGCTCAAATTGAGAAATTCTTGCCCGTACGATCCCTTCAGCCATGGCTTTTACAGTTCCATCGGGAAGGCGAAGGATCTGGAGGACTTTGCCGATTGTACCCACCTCACTAAAATCTTTTTCCCTGGGATTATCTATGCCGGCTTGAATTTGAGTGGCAAGAAAGATTTTTTTATCTCCGGCCATGGCGGTTTCGAGGGCAAGTAGAGATTTTTCCCGTCCAATAAAAAGGGGAACAACCATATGGGGAAAAACAACAATGTCTCTTAACGGTAAAAGGGGAATCGTAGATTTTGGCAAAATATATCCACCTGTTTAAAAAAATTTGGTATTTTAATTGTTTGGGTTGTATTTGTACAAGGTTTCGGTTTTATGCCTGCTTTTTTTCTTGTCCGTATAATAATATTGGCAGTTCATTATTTAAAACAACCTCTTTGCCCACCACACATTCTTTGATTCCTTTAGATGATGGGATATCGTACATAATATTCAATAAGCATTCTTCCACAATTGCACGCAGCCCCCGTGCTCCGGCTTTTCGTTTTGTTGCCTTTTTTGCAATGGCGGACAGGGCATCTTTCGTGATTTTCAGTTCCACCTCTTCAAACTCAAAAAGTTTTTTATACTGTTTGACCAGGGCATTTTTCGGTTCTGTAAGAATTCTGACCAGGGTCTCTTCACTTAGTTCATTAAGGGTGGCAATAATGGGAAGCCTTCCTAAAAATTCCGGTATCAACCCGTATTGAATCAAATCTTCGGGTTGAATTTTTTTCAAAAGGTCCCCTGTTTTTTCTTTCGATTTTTTAATTACTTTTGACCCGAATCCCATGACAGAAGCACCCATGCGACGTTGAATTACATGGTCAAGGCCATTAAAAGTACCGCCACAGATAAAAAGTATATTTGTTGTGTCAACCTTTACAAAATCCTGCTGCGGATGCTTTCTTCCCCCTTTGGGGGGGACGCTGGCAGTTGTTCCTTCAATAATTTTGAGAAGGGCCTGCTGCACCCCTTCACCTGAGACATCCCGTGTAATGGATGGGTTCTCTGATTTACTGGCTATTTTGTCAATTTCGTCGATATAGACAATGCCCCTGATGGCTTTTTCAACATCATAATCTGCATTTTGAAGCAGAGAGAGTATAATATTTTCCACATCCTCACCCACATATCCTGCTTCAGTCAGGCTTGTTGCATCTGCAATGGCAAAGGGTACTTTTAAAAATTTGGCCAGGGTCTGGGCTAGGAGAGTTTTACCGCATCCTGTGGGACCAATGAGGAGTATATTACTTTTCTGAATTTCCACATCATCCATGTCAACAGAGGAATCTATCCTTTTGTAGTGGTTATAGACAGCCACTGCAAGAATTTTTTTTGCATGTTCCTGTTCAATCACATAATCATCCAGTATGCTTTTGATCTCTTTTGGAGGGGGGATCTCTGCCATGGAATCAGTATGTTTTTCGGTCTCTTCGGCAATAATTTCACTGCACAGTTGAATACATTCATCACATATATAAACCGCAGGGCCGGCAATAAGTTTTGTAACTTCTTTCTGGTTTTTACCGCAAAAAGAACAAAAAAGGCTATCATTTGGCTCATCATGTTTTGGCATATTAATCTTCCTTTTTAATTAAATGATCAAGGTCATCCCTTGATGACATTACATGATCAATTAAACCATATTCCCTGGCTTCTTCCCCTGACATGAAAAAATCACGATCCGTATCCTGCTCAATCTGTTTTAGTTCCTGGCCTGTGTGAGAAGCAAGGAGTCCGTTTATTGAATCTCTCATCCGAAGAATCTCTTTGGCCTGTATCGCAATATCCGAGGCCTGTCCCTGTGACCCTCCCAGGGGCTGATGAATCAAAATCCTTGAGTGGGGAAGGGTATACCGTTTTCCCTTTGTGCCGGCTGTAAGGAGGAGTGCCCCCATACTTGCTGCCTGTCCTACGCAAACTGTTGCTATGTCCGATTTTATGTATTGCATGGTATCGTATACAGCCAGTCCTGCGGTAACTACTCCGCCAGGTGAATTAATATAAAAATTAATATCTTTATCAGGATCTTCTGATTCCAGAAAAAGGAGTTGTGCTATCAAAAGGTTCGCAATTTCATCATCCATGCCGCTTCCCAGGAATATTATTCTGTCTTTTAGAAGCCTGGAATAAATGTCATAAGCACGTTCGCCTTTATTACTTTGCTCTATAACCATCGGTATTATCGGCACAATCATACTCCTTTTTTATATCAACGGGTTTGTTCATGTTTTATTTTTTTCGGCCCTGGTTCTAATTTCGACCGTACACTGAGTTATAGTAAAACTTAAAAATCTCGAAAACTCGCTTGTACTCAACAACAAGAGCTTTTTAGATTTCACCAGAGCCCAACTCTGGCAGCTAATGGGTCAAGATAGAGTCAACCCATTTTTCCCAGGGAATTGAATCCTGGAAAAAATCAGTGGTGTCCGGTTAGGAAATTGCAAGAAACAAAATAAACAAAACACGGAAAGTTTAATTGTTTTTTCCGCTATTCCGAATAAATTTCTTGAATTTCTAAGTTTGCTTCACCAAAATTGCGAAACTCGCTCGTGCCTCGCTCAAACAATC
>DAOWMW010000096.1 GCA_030642865.1 Desulfobacteraceae bacterium | reverse complement strand
TGACAGCCGATGTTATGACCAATCTCAAAAATCAGTTTTCAATTCTGGGGAAAAGCCTTATCGATTTTAAAAGCCTGGTCCCTGGTTTAATAACATTCCATTTTTTAAGTTCATCTATATAATTAAACTTTCCTTTTAAAACCTCATCGGCATCCAGGCCCAAATGTTTCTGCATGGCAACGGAGGCATCAGGCATTACAGGATAGATGAGGCCTGAAACCACCCTCAAACCCTCAAGAAGATTATATATTACGATTTCAAGCTGTTTTTTGGCAGATTTTTTTTTTGCAAGTTCCCATGGTGATGTAACATCAATATATTTATTCATTCGTCTAATAAGTCCCCAGATCGCAGCAATCCCTCCATGAAAGGCAAATTCCTCCATGCTCCCCTGAAATTTTTCAACAGCATCAATGGCCTCTTTTTCAAGGCTGAAGTGAAAGGAGTTTTCAGCATCCATATCAATCAGAGGAACTATTCCTGAAAAATATTTATGGCCCATGGACAAAACTCTGGAAAAAAGATTCCCCAGATCATTGGCCAGGTCAGAATTAATTCGCTCAATTAAAGATTGCTCAGAAAAATTAGAGTCAAGCCCAAAGGTCATCTCCCGCATTAAAAAAAATCTAAAAGAATCGATCCCATATTTTTCTATTAATGAAAGGGGTTCAATTACATTTCCAATGCTTTTGGACATTTTATTTTCATCAATATTCCAGTAACCATGGACATTAAGATGTTTATATATGTCGATACCAGCGGCTTTAAGCATTATTGGCCAATAAATACCATGGGGTTTCAAGATATCCTTTGCTATAATATGCTGGGCAGCGGGCCAAAATTTGGAAAAAAGGTCCCCATCTGGATAACCAAGGCCGGATATATAATTAATAAGAGCGTCGAACCATACATAGGTCACATAGTCATTATCAAAGGGGAGGGGGATACCCCACTTTAATCGGGATTTGGGACGGGATATGCATAAATCTTCAAGGGGCTCCCTTAAAAAAGCCAGCACCTCATTTTTGTAACGTTTTGGCCGGATAAAATCAGGGGTAGATTCTATATGGTCCATGAGCCAGTCCTGATATTTACTCATCCTGAAAAAATAGTTGGATTCTTTTATCAGCTCAGGCTCTCTATTATGATCGGGACATTTACCGTTAACAAGCTCCCTTTCCGCATAAAATCGTTCACACCCAAAACAGTAAAGGCCTTCATATTCATGAAAATAAATATCCTCTGCATCGTAAATTCGCTGGAGCAGTTCTCTTACAAGTTTTATATGGGAGGGATCTGTTGTTCTGATAAAATAATTGTATTTAATTTTAAGTTCCGGCCAAAGATCTTTAAAAAGGCCGCTTATTTTATCCACATATTCCTTTACTCCGAGACCTTCAGCCCTGGCTGCACGTTCAATTTTGTCACCATGCTCATCAGTCCCTGTTTGAAAATAAACATCTTTTTTTTCCATAAAATTATAGCGGCAGGAAACATCCGCTGCGATGGTGGTATAGGCATGGCCAAGGTGGGGTTGTGCATTTACATAATATATGGGTGTTGTTATATAAAAAGGGTCAGTCATTTTTTCTCCTGAAACGAATTGCGGCTCCGTGGGCTTTTTTTAAAGCCTGCAGAGTAAAGCCTCAAACTTTTATCATTTTATCAGCATCTATTTCTATCTGATCGTCTCCTATTTGTATTATCACTTTTCTTTTTAAAACATTATGGCGAATAACCTTTCCTTTTCCCTGGGGTGTTTTTACAAATTTACCAACCTTTGGAAGTTTTTTTTTAAAGTCGTGGTAAATATCATTTTCAAAGGTAAGGCAGCACATCAATCTGCCGCACAGCCCTGATATTTTTGTGGGATTCAGTGAAAGGCCCTGTTCCTTTGCCATGCGTATTGAAACAGGCATAAATTTATCGATAAAAGATGAACAACATATTTCACGGCCGCACCTTCCAATTCCTCCACACATTTTGGCCTGGTTTCGAATCCCCACCTGCCGCATTTCTATTTTTATATGAAATTTATTTACAAGCATCTTCACAAGTTTTCGGAAATCAACCCGGCCTTCTGCTGTGAAAAAAAAGGTCAGCCGACTCTGATCAAAAGATGCGTCCACAGAGAAAAGGGACATCTTGAGCCCAAGTTTTTTGATACAGTGGATGCAATATTTGTAAGATTTGTCTTCTATGGAAATATTTTTGACCCGCTGCTCATAATCTTCTTCGGTTGCCAGTCGGAAAACCTTTTTCAAAGGTTCTTTTAAGGATTCTCGGTTGTATTCCACAGGGGCTACAGCAACAGTTCCAAAGCTTAATCCCCGTTTAGTATCCACAATTACATCATCACCATCAAGGAGAACAAATGCAGCACTGTCAAAATTGTATACCTTGCCGGTCGGTTTAAAACGAACCCCTGTCATTTTGTTCATATGTTATACTCTTGCAAGCTTTATTATCATAATTTCTGCGGTTAACCTTAAGGCGGAATTTGCCAAAATTTTTTTTTGCGCATTATCAACAGCTTTAATTCCATGAAGAAGTGATTCCTCAGATACATTTTCCGCTATCTCCTTAATCTTATCAGACATATCTTTATTAAATATTTTTTCAGGAAAATATTTATATATAACAAGATCTCTTAACCAGGATTTAATTACCTTTAAAGAATCGAGGAAAAATTCTTTGTTTTTCGCAAGTCGTAAAGAGGATGCAAAAAGCATATTTGGAGGTGGTTCTGATATTATACAATTGTTCACAAGATTTATCAGCCATTTTCTTTGGTTGATAAGATCTATACGGTTTTTTGATTTCCAGGTGGTAATTGCCCTGGATAGACTTCCTCCAGCCATGGCAGCCATAATTAAAGCATCATTATGGTTTGCCCCGTGCCCGATTTTTAATATGGAAATAAGATCGCTTAATGAAAACGGATTAAAGCCGATAACCTGGCTGCGTGATAATATTGTTGGAAGTAAATCCGATTTTTGAGGCGCAGTTAAAATAAAAAGAGTCCCGGACGGCGGCTCCTCCAACTCCTTTAATAAAGCATTTCCTGCTTCTGTGGTCAAAGCCTGCGCATCAGATATAATAATAACACGCAGTCGTGCTTCATGGGGCTTTAAGGAAAGTAAGCCACACAGGTTACGGATTTGATCTATTCTGATATAAGTCCCGGATGGTTCAATGGTAATAATGTCGGGATGATTCCCTGACTTGATCTTTTTACAGGAACTGCAATGGCCACACGGGTTTATCCCGGGATTTTTATTCCTCTCAGATAAAAATTGTAAATTTGTGCAATTGCATAACATGGCAAAAGCTATTGAACACCTCTTTTTCCCCACCCCGTTAATCCCCGTGAAGAGTAGTGCGTGGGGAATGGTTTTGTTGTTAAAGAGAGTTGTCAACAGCCGTATCGGCCTGTTTTGATTTAATATATTCTCAAACACATGCACTTTATTTGTTAACCCGATCTTTAAGCTCTTTGCCTGCCTTGAAAAAAGGTAATTGTTTTGCTTTTATGAAAACCGTATCCCCTGTTTTAGGATTTCTTCCCATATAACTTTTATATTTTTTAATATAAAAGCTGCACAAACCGCGAATTTCAACACGTTCATCACGCGTAAGTGCCTGTGTCATGGAATCAAAAAAAATATTTACAACTTTTTCAGCTTCATCCTTTGGAATATCTGCCTTGTTTTTCAGAGCCAAAATAAGCTCCATTTTATTCATTTATTTTTTTTCCTCCCTAATTCATATTTAAACAAAAACAATTTTCGTATGAAACACCATGGTGTTTCAGGAGACTTTAAGACCGATAACGCATACTAATTTTTTTAATTTACAAAGACTGAACGAAAACCGCTGATTTTTCGCCAGAAAAAATTTTGACCTGTGCGGTTAGGATTGGGGATAAAATAAATTACCCATAATTGCGCCGGGCTTGTGGCCGTCTTCAAGGCACATCAAGGGTTGCATACTCGGAGACTGTGGCCATTGATGCAACACGGAAGACGGGCACAAGAACAAGTAAATCTGGGTAATTAATAAAATTCACGATCCTTAATAGCTATTAGGCGTTAGCTTTTCCATGGACATGCTCTTCAAATCTGTTCCCCGTGTGAAGGGCGTACCAAATATAGTTTAGTTTGTCAGAATTCATAACCTGTTATTTACCTTTGTAATATTTGAAGAAGTATCATATATATGAAAAATAATTCAAGCTTTTTAAGCATACAATTATAGATTTTTAGATAATTAAATTCAAACAGTTAGAGAGAAACAGTTGAGAGGGGCACACCACTGGTACACCAGCCCCTGATTTTCAGGAAATCTATATAATTATTTTTGTAACTACTCAGCTACATTGATTCAGTCTATTGCAACAGGTATAATCTGAGTAGTTACTTATTTTTTTAAAAGGATCATAACATATGTCTCTAAAAAAAGGGGAAATACATAACCTGACGATTTCAAATATGGCTTTCGGCGGCAAGGGGATCGCAAAAATAGACGGTTTTACTATTTTTGTCGATAAAGCCGTACCTTTGGATATTGTTAATGCCAGAATAATCAAAAAAAAAAAAAATTATGCCGAGGCCCGTGTGGAAAGTATAGTCGAGCCATCCCCTTTTAGAACAAAGGCACAATGTAGAGACAGCGGTTTCTGCGGCGGATGCAAATGGCAGTTTTTAAAGTATCACAAACAGCTTGAATATAAAAGAGATTTTGTTATTGATTCTCTTTGGCACATTGGAACATTAAAAGATATTTGTGTTCATCCTGTTATCCCTTCTGAAAAAATATTCGGATACAGGAATAAAATGGAATTTTCCTGTTCAGACCGAAGATGGCTTCTGCCTGAAGAACTGGGGAAGGAGGATGTGGATAACGATTTTGCCATTGGGCTCCATGCTCCAGGTGCTTTCTATAAAGTAATAGATACAGACAGGTGTCTGCTTCAGCCTGATCTGGGGAATAATATCCTGAGCCATGCCAGAGAATATATGAAAAGCTCGGATGCCCCTCCCTATGGGCTCCGCAATCATACAGGATTTTGGCGGTTTTTAATGCTGAGACATTCTGCAGCATTTGACAGATGGATGGTAAATATCGTGACATCCAAAGAAGATCCTGTTCAGACAGAACCTCTTGCCAAACTTCTGCTTAACCGATACCCTGAAATTGTTTCAGTTGTCAATAATATAACAGCAAAAAAATCAGGGGTAGCCACGGGTGAATATGAAATTCATCTGGCAGGTGAACCCTGCATAGCAGACAAAATAGGCCCATATTCTTTTGAAATATCTGCGAATTCTTTTTTTCAGACAAATACCACAGGGGCAAAACATCTATACGACGTTGTTAAAAAATTTGCAGCTCTTTTGGGGGATGAACTGGTATTTGACCTTTACTCAGGTATTGGAACAATAGCAATCTTCCTTTCTGCGTGTGCAAGGGAATTTGTCGGTTTTGAAGTTGTTAAAAGTGCTGTGGCTGACGCGGAAAAAAATTGTCGCATGAACAACATTACAAATTGCAGGTTTATTTTGGGGGATTTAAAAGATAGCTTAAAGGAATTCAATGGGAAGCCTGATGTTATGATAATAGATCCTCCGCGTTCAGGAATGCATAAAAACGTCTTAAAAGAGGTGGTCAATCTCTCCCCTGAAAAAATTATCTATGTTTCCTGC
>DAOWMW010000082.1 GCA_030642865.1 Desulfobacteraceae bacterium | reverse complement strand
TTTTATTTTTTTATCCGCCAATGGCTGCCATGCTATCAAATATTGTGCAGAGACTATCCTTTGAAATGCCATGCCCGGCTGGTTTAGATCTTACAGCTTTTATCATAATATCAGTTAATTGCCTGTCAGATGCTTTTGCTCTTAAAGCTTTTTTTATACCAATTTCATAATCTGATAAAAGGCAGGGTCGGAGATTCCCCTGTGCCGTTAATCTGATCCTGTTGCATTTTTCGCAAAAATGATCACTCACAGGGGAAATAAACCCTATTTCACCTTTTGCATTCTCAAATTTGTACCGTTTAACGGGGCCGTCATTGGGATCACTGGCAAGCTTTGCAAGCTTTCCTGCTCCGTTTATTTTTTTTTTCATTTCAGCCATGGGTATATACCAATCTTTTTTAGATGTTGTGGCTCCCATGGGCATATATTCAATAAAACGTATCTGAAAAGGGTGTGAAAATGATAATTTTGCGAAATCTGCTAATTCATTATCATTGATTCCTTTAAGGATAACAGCATTAATTCTTATGGGGTCAAATCCATATTGCCTGGCTGATTCTATCCCTTCACAAACCCTGTCAAAAGAATCAGAGCCTGTTATTTTTTTATATTTTTTCCTGCTAAGGGTATCCAGACTTATGTTAATCCTTTTAATACCGGCTGATTTAATTTTGTGAATATTTGCTTTCAGCAAAACCCCATTTGTTGTCAGGGAGACATCATTTAATCCCTTGATATGTACGATTTTTTCCAGAAAATCATAAACACCTCTTCGAACAAGGGGTTCTCCACCGGTTATTCTGACTTTTGATATCCCCAGGCCGACTCCGAGTTTAACAAGACGAAGAATCTCCTCATAGGATAAAATTTCCTTATAAAACCCCCGGGATAAAAACGGATGAGGGGTGCAATACTGACAATTCAGATTACAGCGGTCTGTTATTGATATTCGAAGATAATCGATTTTACGTGCATGGCAATCAAACATTTTTAGTCATTTTTTTTCGTACCCTGATCAATATTAAATTTTTTACAATATTCCGGTATATCTATTATGGGGGGTCTCTCAAGTTTTTTAATATCAAAGATATCTGGCCTGTACTCGTTATTAATAATTTTATACTGTATCATCTTTGTTAACAGTTTTTTTTGGGTTTTTATGACCCCAAGTTTTTCAAGCCTGTCCACAAAAGTATTAATAATCGCAAAGGACATTCTTCCCAGGGCTTTAGTATCCTGATTTCTATGAACACGTTTTTCAAGATCCACCTGAGCTATTACATCAAGGCCCCATTTCTCACAAATATCCAAAAGCATACTTGTCTCAACACCATAACCGATGGGGAAAGGAATCTCCTCAAAGATTTTTCTGAAACCGGCATATTCCCCTGACAGGGGTTGGATAATCTGAGCCATTTCAGGGAAAAAAAGAGAAAAAAACGGTCTCACCACAAGCTCTGTAACCCTGCCCCCTCCGGTGGGTCTTGTTTTTCTTCTGCCTGCTATGGGCCTTTCATAAAAAGCCTTAACATATTTAATATTATCATAAAGAAGAAGGGGGCCCACAAGGGCGTATGCGAATCTATGGTGGATATTTTTTATATCCGCATCAATATATATAATTATATCACCAGAGGTGACATATAATGCCTTCCACAGGTTTTCGCCTTTTCCCTTTTGTTTTTCAAGGTCAGGGAGAATTTCATCTGCAATATATACTGAAGCACCAAAGGCTTTGGCAACCTCCCTTGTTTTATCTGTTGATCCAGAATCGATTACAACTATTTCATCAATTAAAGGATATCTCAAAACAAGCTCTGACCGGAATATAACTATCTCTTTTGCGATGGTCTCTTCTTCATTGAGGGTCGGCAAACATAGAGATATGGTAAGATTTTTTCTTTTTTTTTCCCTGACAAGGTAGTTTAAATCTTTGAAATCTGAAAAATGGAAAGTGTTTTTTTTGATCCATGCATTATTACCCATCACATTCTCCGCTGTCTAAGGCCAAAAGTACTCCTATAACCTGGGCTATACCCGTGAAAATAGGTTCAATCTCCAGGGAACCATTTTCCAGATGATAATTGTCCCCCTTGCTCATCCCTAATGTTACAGCAGGAATATCATTGGCAAGAAAAATTGAAAGTTCTGATTCACTGTTCTCGCTAGCAGGAGCTATCCCCAGGGTTTTCATTACAGAGATAGTCTGTTTTACCAAAGGATGGCTGAATTGAAGTCTGGCAGGATTTGTACTGCTTACGGTTTTTAGTTTCAAATCCACCGTACGTTCATGACTTATGCCACTTACAATATCCCGTATGTCATTATATATCTCCTTTACCATTGCTTCGGAGTCACTCTGTATTTCAAAACCCAGCTTGGCCGTAAGTGCGATTTTTCCATGTTTTACACCTCCGGAAATTTTTCCGAAAATCACCCTGGCCTGGGGTTTTTGGGGAAGCCGAAGTTTTAAAATTCTGTTAATGACTTCATAGAGAACAAGTATTGCGTTGGGCCGAAAATTATTTTCCCAGCCCTGCTTTGAGGAAATATTGCAAATGATTTCGCATCGCATCATTCCGTTGGAATAATAATTCAATCTGCCTAAATCACACCCTTCAAGACAGATTGCACCCCTGATGGGAGAAGACCAACCCCGTAAAAGATGCCTGATTCCCCGCAGGTTCCCCCTTCCAATAGACTGAACAACTCCAGCCAGTACTATATCCGATTTAAAATGAAGATTCAGCTTCTTGAAAATTTCCGGCAAAGAGACCAGAATCCCCACACCTGCAGAATTGTCGAGGATGCCAGGGCCTGCTATGTATTTCTCTTTAACAATATAATTATGATCAACATCCTCATCAAAAATCGTGTCAATATGAGCAACAAGAAAAAGAGGGGGCATGTTCCTCCGTGTCCCCCTGATGATTCCTATGGGATTCTGATAACTATCTGTGGAGCATTCATCAATATTTAACTCGGACATTCTTTCCAGAATAACCTTGGTACGGTTTTGTTCAAAAAATGTCGGGGCCGGCACCTGCCCGACCAAAACTATATTTGTAATTATCGTCTCTTTAATGGATTTAATTACTTTTTCATATTCGGGTAATTTTAAAATATAGTCCATGGGTACCTTTACCTTATTTTTTCACAGTGGTATCCGGTTAGGAATTGTAAAAAACAATTAAACTTTCCTCTCGCAAGATTTTAACCGGACACTGATGATTTTTTCAAGCACTATGCATAATATTTTAATATTGCATCGCATAATCCGGGAATAGTATATGTATCTGCTGTGAGATTAACATTAAACCCTGTTTTTCTTGCGGTCTCGGCAGTTATTGGCCCTATACAGGCTGTCTCAATTTTCTCCATAACCATTTTACATTTTTCTGAAGGAAGCATATTAAAAAAATTTTGAACAGTGGAGGAACTTGTAAAGGTTATAATATCTATCTCCCCCTGGGAAAGAAGATCCATAACATGTTCGGAATTTGTATTTTCCGTGTTTGTAGAATAAACAGCCACATCGTCAACGACTCCCCCCATACGGGCCAATTCCACAGGAAGAACAGATCTTCCCTTTTGCGCCCTGGGAAGAAGCATTTTTTTCCCCCTGACATTTTTTTTGGCGAATGCTTCAACAATAGACTCAGCCATGAAACTTTTAGGTATTATGTCACTTTTCAACCCAAATTTCAGAAGCTTTTTTTCTGTTGCAGTTCCGATAACAGCTGTTTGAATATGATTTAATGCACGAACATCTTTTCCAGCTTTATTGAAAAGCCTTTCAAAAAAAAATTCCACACCATTTACACTTGTAAATATCAACCATTGATAGTCCGAAAGGTTCGAAATGGCCAGATCCAGCGGTTTTAAATCATCAGGGGGATCAACTCTTATTACCGGAAATTCAAGGCAGTCAGCCCCAAGATCAGAGAGAAGCTTCACAAGATCACTTGCCTGTTTTCTTGCCCGTGTAACAAGAATCTTTTTCCCCATAAGAGGCCGATTCTCGAACCATGTCATCTTCTCCCTCAACTTTACCACATTTCCAACTACTATAACAGCCGGGGGTTTAAGGTTAACTGCTCTTACTTTTTCAACAATATCTGCAAGGGTACCGGCAACTCCATATTGTTTTGGGGTAGTTCCCCACCTGATCAAAGCAATTGGTGTATCAGAGCTTCTCCCATACTTTAAAAGTTTTGCAACAATTTTTTTGAGATTTTTAACTCCCATTAAAAATACAATGGTTCCAATACCCTTTGCCAGGGATTCCCAGTCGATTTTTGATCTATTTTTTTCAGGGTCTTCATGACCTGTTACAAAAGCCAGAGTGGAGGTAAATTGCCTGTGAGTTAAAGGAATTCCGCCATATGCAGGAACTGCAATTGCAGAAGTGACTCCAGGTATTATTTCAAAGGGGATATTTTCATCTACCAGGACTTCTGCTTCTTCTCCGCCCCTGCCAAATATAAAAGGATCTCCACCTTTTAATCTTGATACTGTTAAGCCTCCTTGAGCCTTTTCAACAATAAGGTTATTTATCTCTTCCTGGCTTAATGTATGATCACCCCCTCTTTTTCCCACGTAGATAATCTCTGCATTTTTTCGGGCATATTTTAAAAGTCTGGGCGATGCAAGATAGTCATAAATAATCACATCGGCTTTTTTGATGGCCTCTTTTCCCTTAACTGTAATAAGATCCGGGTCACCGGGACCTGCACCTATTAAAGATACTTTAGCATTTGTATTCATTTTAAATCATCCAATATCTGTTTTGCACCCATACAAAGAAGTATGTCACCCAGTTTTTCCCCTATGGTTTCAGACAAATCCATTGAACCGGACATGGTCTCTTTAATTATTTTTTTTCCATCTGGATCCGCAATTAATCCTGTTATAGACAAAGTGTTTTCCTCTACCTTGCCAAGAGCCGCCAGGGGAACCTGAGATCCGCATCCTAAACGGTGCAAAAAAGCACGCTCACCCATAATCACCGAGCGTGTCTTTCTTTCATCAATTTTTGCCACAAAAGGGAGTACCTTATAATCGTTTTTTCTTGTCTCAATACACAATGCCCCCTGGCCCACTGCCGGCAGCATAAATGTCTCATCGAGATATTCTGTAATCCTCATCCCCATATTCATTCTTAGAATGTCTGCGGCGGCAAGAATAATTCCATCAAGATTTTCTGTTTCAAATGTTCGGAGACGGGTATCCATGTCTCCTTGTAACTGCACAATTTTTATATCCGGCCTTTTAAAAAGGAGCTGAGCCATTCTGCCATGACCTCTTGTCCCTATGCGCGCGCCGGATTTCAGCCGGAAAAGAGAGAGTTTGTCTTTAGAAATTAGAACATCATTAGTAATTTCACGATTTGGCACGGCCCCAATATAAAGCCCTTCAGAAATTTTGGGAGGCATATCTTTCATGCTGTGAACAGCAAGATCAATATCTTCCTTAAGAAGTGCTTCCTCTATCTCCTTTACAAAAAAATATTTATCCCCAACCTTTGAGAGGGGCGGATTAAAATTTTTGTCTCCCACTTTTTTAATAATAACAACTTCAACAGATAAACCAGGATTTTTCTTTTCAAGCTGAGTCTTTACCCAGTTCGCCTGGCAAAGGGCAAGGGGTGTCCCCCATGTTCCAGCTTTTATAGAAGAAACCGTCAACCTCCGCAGCCCGAACAGCTGGTGGCAGAGCAACCCCCACAGGATGATCCCGACGCAGAAGAGGTGACAGTCTCCCCATTTCCACCCTTGCTCAGAAAACTGGATGCAGAGATAAGTTTATTAACATCTCCTTTGCCACAGGACGGACAGACAGAAGGTTCTGATTTTGCAATAACAAGATATTCAAAATCAGAGTCACAATTATTACAATGATACTCGTATATAGGCACAGGTTTACTCCTTAGGATTGGGGATGAAATAAATTACCCATAATTACGCCGGATTTAAATTCAAAAATCAGACTAATCTGTATTTTTATCATATTGGTGGGATTTATGCAAGAAAGGAAACAGAAGGGAGCCACAGCTTAAAACTTAAATATTGATATTTCCTGCTGAATTTTATATGTAAAATATGTAAGGATTGGGGATGAAATAAATTACACATAATTACGCCGGGCTTGTGGTCGTCTTCAAGGCGCA
>DAOWMW010000253.1 GCA_030642865.1 Desulfobacteraceae bacterium | reverse complement strand
TTGTTGTGATCAATTTTTTTGCCAATGTTCCCAAATCGAAATCGACTTTGACCTCAAAAACCCGGATGAAAAAAATTCAATCCCTGGGACAAAAAATGTACAAAAACAAGGAAATAGAATTAAAAGAGGCTCTTTCAAAGGTCAACTATCAAAACGGAATCGATTTTTTCACTGCAAGGGGTATCAGAGGGGCAGATAAGCAAAAAATAATAGAATCTTATTCTGAGACAATCCAAAAATCTCTTAATTGCCTTTCGTGATTTTCTATAAATTTTACATCAAGACCAGGACTGTTCAGATACCGGCGAAAATGATTAAACTCTCCGGATTTTGTTCCCTGAAAAATTCTGACCGGACACTGCTGCCTAAAAAGAATAAGGTTCAAGCATGAAAGCATTAATACTTGCCGCAGGCCTGGGTACCCGGCTTTTTCCCTTTACACAACAAACACCCAAACCTTTATTCACCATATCAGGCCGACCACTTATTGATACTGTAATTCGCAAACTGGAAGATTCTGGATGCGAAGAGATTATGATCAATACCCACCATTTACACGAAAAGATAGAAGCTTTTATTCAAACTCAGCACTATGCAATTCCGGTGCACACCAGATATGAACCGACAATTCTGGGGACAGGGGGTGGAATAAAAAATTCAGAGGACTTGTTTGGGGAAAACCCCTTTCTTGTCATAAACAGTGATATTATAACAGATATAAACCTTAAAACTGTTTATGATTTTCATATGGGGCATAATTATCCGGTAACACTTGCTCTGTGTGATCACCCTGAATTCAACAAAGTATCGCTGAACAAAAAGAAGTTTATAATTGCTTTCCGTAGAAAAATTCCGGGAAATTGTTCCAGCCCAAATAAAGAACTTGCCTTTACAGGTATCCATATTATCGACCCTGAGATATTCAATTTAATTCCACAAAATAAATTTTCAGATATCATTGATATCTATATTGAGATGCTTGCCAGGAATAAAAAAATAAAAGCCTTTGTCTTAAACCGGCAATCTTTTAAAGACATTGGAACTCCCAAAAGTTACAGAAATGCTGCCATGGAAGATATGGCAAAAGAAACTTTGAAAAAAAAATTCCCTGAAAATTTAAATCATCAAATTATAAAAACAAGGCTTCCAGGTGACGGATCAGACCGAAAATGGTACAGATTTTATTCCAAAGAGAAAAACCTTATTATGGCAGACCATGGGATAAAATGCAGAGATGGAATCTCAGAAACTGATTCATTTATTTTAATAGGGAGGCATCTTTATTGCCGGGGGATACCTGTCCCTGAAATCTATCTCCATGATGCATTTTCAGGCCTGGTTTTCATGGAAGATCTGGGGGATACAAACCTTCAGACTGATATAATAAGTAAAGACAAGGCCGACATCCTTTCATCATATAAAAGAATAATAGACAATATTATCACAATGAATATCTCAGCAGGAAACGGCTTCAAAACTGCATGGACACATCAAACTCCATTTTACGATATAAATCTTATATTGGAAAAAGAATGCCGCTATTTTGTTCTCTCTTTTCTAAACAAATACCTTAATATGGAAGCAGCTTACGAAGATTTCGCCTCTGAATTTGAATTTATCGCAAATAAAGCTCTCAAATATCCGGTCACTGGTTTTATGCACAGGGATATGCAATCACGCAACATCATGGTTAAAGACAAAACTTTCTATTTTATCGATTTTCAAGGGGGGAGAATCGGTCCCATTCAATATGATCTGGCATCATTACTTATAGATCCCTATGTTAATCTTTCCAGCAATATCCAGAATGATCTCCTTGATTATGCCATCCAAAAACTTGCAAACTTCATAAACTTTGATGAAAACGGATTCCGTATCAGTCAAAGATACTGTTCAATAGCAAGAAACCTGCAAATTTTGGGAGCTTTTGGCCATCTTGTCAGGGTGAAATCAAAAAAATGGTTTGAGCAATACATACCCCCCGCGGTAAAAACCCTTCAACGAAATCTTGATGCCGCGAAAGAGAATGATTTTACCATGCTGAAGTCTGTTCTCAGATATTAAGGGCTATTGTTACAGGTACGGGAATACCCCCTGAATCTTTTAAAACAGAAAAAGGACTACCTGCACTGATTCAGTGTATTGTTGTAGATATTGGCTGAATAGTTACAAACTATTAACCATTGATAAATATTTGGGTGCGTTGTCGGTCGTCAGAGTATTATATATTCCTCCGGCCTTCCCAAAATTATTTCTTAAATCAGTATAGTATCCTTATGCCATACCTCTTATCGGATAAAACAATAGCATTTCCACAAACCTGTTATGCAGACAAAAACGGTCTTTTGGCTCTTGGGGGAGACCTGAGCAAGCCCCGGCTTCTTGAAGCATATAAAAAAGGAATATTTCCATGGTATTCGGAAGGAGAACCCATATTATGGTGGTCTCCGGACCCCCGCCTTGTTCTGTTTCCCCATGAAATAAAAATTTCAAGATCCTTAAAAAAAACAATAAAAAAAAAGACCTTTCATATAACAGCAGACACAGCATTTAAAAGTGTGATAACAAAATGCGCTCAAACACGGCTGGAGGATTATGAAGGTACATGGATAACCAGTGCCATGATTGAAGCCTACTGCGCTCTCCATGAATCTGGGCATGCTCATTCAGTGGAGGCGTGGGTGGATGGCAACCTTGCTGGCGGACTCTACGGGGTGGCAATGGGAAGATGTTTTTTCGGAGAATCGATGTTTACCATTGTAAGCAACGCTTCAAAAGTTGCTTTTGTAAGGCTTGTGGACTTTTTAAAGGAAAAATCATGTGATATGATAGACTGTCAGGTTTCCTCCGAACATATGATTAATTTTGGCGCAAGACATATCCCCAGATCCCATTTT
>DAOWMW010000035.1 GCA_030642865.1 Desulfobacteraceae bacterium | reverse complement strand
TCGAAGCATTTTGGGCACCCACAAGGGATGCCCCTACGCAATTTTGGCCATTGATGCAACACAGAAGACGGGCACAAGAACAAGTAATTATGGGTAATTTATAAAATTCACGATCCTAAGCATCAAAATGCTGATATTTATTTTTTTTAATTTTCGCCGGGTACTATTTTACCCTTTTATATTGGAGAAGTTATGGATAACACAGCTGAGTGGTCAGAAGAAATGTGGCAAATCTGGAATGTTGGTTCCGGAATCTTTTGTATAGATGATAGTTCCTATGAATATGGATTTGACGAAGAAAGGGATTTTGCATGGTTAAAGGCAACGGGGAGTGATTCCTCTGTAATTTATGCAGACATCAAAAGAGATGAGCCTGTTTATATTAATGGGACAGATCTGTTTCGAAAAGAAGTGGAAACAGTAAGGATGATAGATAATATTATTAAAGCAAAAAACGCGGCAGGAAAAATTATTTCAGCAGAATAAAATCGGTCGCTGGAATATGATTAACTGGGTACTATTTAGGAGGTTTTTTAGGTGAACCAGCAAATACTGCACGAGGAAGCAGAACAAACAGCATTGGTTGAAAAAGAGGAAGCTGCTTTTGCTACAGATGATACTCTTGGAATAATAACCAATATTCAGATGTTTTCTTTAAATGACGGACCTGGGATAAGAACAACCGTTTTTCTCAAGGGGTGTGTTTTGAACTGTAAGTGGTGCCATAACCCCGAAGGTATGAAGAGATATCCTGAAGTATTCCCCAACAGTAAAAATTGTACAGGATGCGGCAAATGCGTGGCGGCTTGTCCCGCAGGTGCAATCACTTTTCCCAAGGAAAAAACGCCATACATAAATAAAGATCTGTGCATTACCTGTGAAAGTTGTGTTGAGGTCTGTGAATTTGACAGCATGAACCTGTGGGGTGTTTTTGTACGGGCTGGAGATGTGCTGGATACTGTGGAAAAAGATAAACTTTTTTATGATCAGTCTGGAGGAGGATTAACAATTTCAGGAGGTGAGCCCACTTCAAGATTTGAATTTTCCCTTGCACTCTTAAAAGGAGCAAAGGAGCGGGGGATCAATACTGCTTTGGATACCTGCGGTTATCTTCCCTGGGAAAAACTGGAAACTCTTCTTAATTATACTGATTTAATTTTGTATGATTTAAAGCACCTTGATCCCAAGGCGCATAAACAGTTTACAGGAAGGGACAATACTCTTATTCTTGAAAACGCAAAAAAACTGGCTGAGAAGGGGATTCCCATACGGATAAGAGTCCCTGTAATACCAGGGCGTAATGATACACTGGAAGCTTTAGCAAAAACTGCCGCATTTGTGGCTGAACTGGATAAAAAAGGGGAGATTCTGGCGGTGGACTTGTTGCCTTACCATCCCTATGCCGGGGCAAAATACAGACTTTTTGGCTATGATTATCCCTTTCCTTCTGATGCAAAATTTACAGATGATGATATTATGCAGTTTGTTGAACTTTTTACAGACCAGGGTATAGACGTAACTGTGGGGGGCTAAAGTTCCATAAATATTTATTTTGATTGCACGGAGGCAGATTATGATTTGCGATAATTGTAAATATGAGGGTATGTTGTCGGATTTTAAGTATATTTGTCCCAATTCATGATGCGGCCCCATCGATGTGAGGGAATGCCCTCACTGCGGCGCTCAGGTGAGATGCCATCGGCTGGAGGAGCAGGAGAGTGAAATTCCAATAGCATTAAAAGAAATGTATAAATGTTATCAAGGAGGAAATTTCAAAGAGGCAAAGGTAATCGCAAATAAAATAGCTTCTAGAAATCGACAGATTGGTATGCCTGGGGTTGATGAAGAAATAAAAGTTTTATTTAAAAAAATTAAAGAAAAGCGTTCACAAACTAAAAATACGCTTTATGCCTGAGCCTGAGATTAACCATGGCCCTATTTGTATTTATAACTGAAACCAATAGTATTGCTGCTGAATATTTTTCGCAAATTATTAAAAAAAAAACAGATCACAGATTTGAAATTGTCTCTTCAGTGGAGGATGCTTTAAGATTACAGCCTGATTTTTTTATGCTCACCGCATATGATCAGGCTGAAGAATATTTCCTGGCAAAGGGGTGGATCGTAAAAATTAAAAAATTTATCCCGGGTGCAAGGATTATCTTAGGCGGGCCTGCTTTTAAAAGCAGGCCAGTGGCATTTTTCTGGAACCTTAAAGCTGATTATGCCTTAAAAGGTGAGGCAGATTTTACATTCCCCCTACTTGTCGATGAAATTACTAAAAAAACGCCTGATCCCAAACTGATAACAGAAATTCCCGGGGTCATGTTTCTCGATAACGGTCGTCTTGTTGTTAACCAGGAATATCCATCTCTTACCAGAAACCAGCTTGAGGCACTCGATTTTTCCCATTACTGCATGTATGAAGGAGATATGGTTTCCATGCTCACCGAGCGGGGGTGTCCCTATGGGTGTACTTTTTGCTCCCGTATATTCGGGAAAAAGATCAGGTTTTTATCAATAGACAGAATCATAGAGATACTTAAGGATATATCAAAAAATCCGCATATACAAAGGGTGATGTTTGCCAATGATAATATGATTTACAGCTTGCGAAGGGCCCATAAGCTTTTTGGCAGGATTATTGAAGAAAAATTAAATCATCGATTCAATTTTTTAATTAATGGAAGAATTGATAATTTTTTATTAAGAAATGAAAAATATTTGCCCCATGGAATAAATTTGGAGCTGGTTGACCTTTTGCAGAATGCCGGGGTATCAAAAATTTCTTTTGGTACGGAGTCTTTTAATGATGCGGAAATAAAACGATTAAAACCTGAAGCCCTTTACCGGGGTCTGGACGCCATGCGACTTACAAGAGTCCTTGGCAAAATTGGCATAACTGTAGTTCATTTTTTACTTGAGCCAAGTCCGGATGCCAGGCCTGAGGAGGCCATAGAATCAACATGGAGACGGCTTTTTGTTATGGAATCTTACCCTGATTATATTGAAACAAGTGCTTCTTTTGCAAACCCGTCTAAAATTTTTCTTGTAAGGGGCTCCGGCCTGTATTTACGGGGAGTTGCAAAGGATTTTGATATTCAGGATATCAACGGGAATCAGGGCCGCATAAATGAAGTGGAAAAAAATGAAACAGAGTTTATAAATGAGTCGGGAAAAGATTTTTACCTTCCATTTTTAACTCCTGTGAACCGTTTTGGAACAACTTCTGATCCTTATATAAACCTTTTGCTCCTTGAGAAGGAATTAAAAAACCTGCAGGAAAAAGAAGAACATTCCCAAAGGGAAGATTTAAGGCTTAAGAAGCTTCTGAAGCAGGTAAAAAATTCTAGAAAATATATCAACAGGATTAATTCTGTTATCAAAAACATTAATGAAAAGACCTTTGCAAGGTTTAAGGATATGCTTGCCGGGATTGGCGGGGTTGGAAAATTTTTGCAGGAATTTTCAAAACTTTCAGGGGAGAACAAAAGATATCAGATTGCCGGGATTACTCAAAAATTTGAAGAAGCCGCTGACCTGGGGCCCATTGATGTTTTTGAGGCTGATACATTGCAGATATTTTATATGTACATATTAGACGCTGTTAAGGAACTCCTTGCAAATTCCGGTAAAGAAAAACAGATTATCAAAAAGTACAAAAAAATAACGAACAATGTAATGATAAACAAGATGATGCTTTTAAGGCGGGAGACTCCCTTAAATATTTATATGAATTATCTGAAAAAAAATATTCCAGCGGATCGGCCCTCTATAAATATATTAAAAAAATATGCTAAAAATAATCAGTAATGTCCGGTTAGAATCTTGCTGAAGGGAAGTTTAATTGTTTTTGTAGCGTATTGAATAAATTTCGTAGAATTTTTTAGTGCAGCGTAGCCAAAAAATTGCGATTGTTTGAGCGAGGCACGAGGGAGTTTCGCAATTTTGGCGAAGCAAACTTAGAAATTCAAGAAATTTATTCTTTAATAGCGGAAAAAACAATTAAACTTTCCGTATTTTGTCTATTTCATTTATTGCAAGTTCCTAACCGGACATCACTGAAAAATAATGGACATTAATAATGATTATAGATCAGCCTCAAACACATTTTATATTTGGATATCATCCTCAAATATACGAGGGATATACTTATATCGCATATAAAAAAAAGCCATTAACAAATCAGGAATACCTTGACTATTGGGGCAAGTGGATTTTATTTGGTTCCAGGAGTAAGCTTGACAAGATTGGGAAAACCCTGGATCCCCATGTTGATTCAGGACTAATACCCTGTTTTAAATATGACAGAAAGCCCCTTGTCAATCTTGGCATGGAAGAATGTGTAATGTCGATCTATTGTGATGTAAGGGACAGGGCGCAGGTTTGGGAGAAAATATCCGGAACCGGTGAAAGGCTCAAAGCCTGGATATTTGACAGAGAGACAGTACAAATGTGGCTCCCCGGAGGGGGATTACTTGAACAGTGGATCAAATCGGAAAAAATAAACCAGGAAAAGGCTCTAAAAATAAGAGAAGATTCCCGTCAAAGGTTTTCAAAGATTTTTGATTTTCCGGACAGAACTTTTGCGGGTTGGCCCCAATAACTTTTGCTGCAAAATATTTATGAGGATTTAAATGGCTTCCAGGGACAATTTGAAATTTGGATATTCAGAATTTTGGAGAAAGAATATATCGGCTGTTGAATCGCAGGAGCTTGTCAAAGTGCTTTATGCTTTGCGAAAAGTTGGAAGACATATAGCCACCAATTTAAAGCCCATTGAATGGAGAACCTCTTCCGCACATAATCCTTTACTCATAGGAATTGATATTAACCTGGCAAAAGGGGAATACCCTCTTCCCCCGGGGAAAATGGATATTCTCGTCGGGGTTACAGCAAGGGAGGCATTTCATTGCAAAATTCTTTCTGATATTGTTTATATGAATGTTGAAAAGCAGGTGGGTGAAATTTCAAAAGATTATAAATATCTTCTGGATCTGCTTATTAGTATTGGAGAGGATTTTTTTACAAAGAATATTGCCAAAGATACTGTATGGAAATATTATCTTTCCAGGTGTTGGCCCCATGTGAGACCCCCTTTTAAATCAAAAACAGATAAACCAACCATTCATGCATTTCTTCATATATTTGCAGATTACCTTTTTTTTGACAAACTCGCCGTAAATATGAACCCTGCATATCATGACCTGTTTCAGATTTGCCTTGATGCGAGGGATGCAATTAAAAATTTGATTAATGAGAGTTCAATTTCAAAAAAATCTTTTTTAAGGACAAATATTTACTTGAATCTCTGGAATGAAATTTTGCAAAAAGCTGAGCTCTGGACAGATGAGGACTCTTTAGCAGATGCCACAGGGCTTGCCGAAGAATCTTTTTACGGGGATGACGAAGATTCCTGTGATGACCCTGCAATGGATATGGAGTCAGAGGAAAATGCGGATGCAAGGCGTTTTACAGAAAGGGAAAACCAGGGTATTATGCAAAAAGTAAATGATATCCTGGAGGAGATGGATGAAAAGAGTATAAATCAGGAGGTTGCAGATGCTGCCGGGGAAGAAGAACAGTGGCGAATTATGGATACTGCCTACGGCAGGGCAACACTCCCGTGCAGGATAACGGCAGATGAAGCACTGGTTGCGCGTTTGAAAAAAATTTTCAGGGTACAGCGATCCCACAGAAGCAGGCGTTATTTTTATAATCGTGCCCAGCTGCTAGGAAAAATAGATGGAAGGCGTCTTCACAGATATCCTTTGGATGGAAAAATTTTTAAAAAAAAAGAATATTTGAGCCATGATAATACAAGAAATATAGCAATTCTGGTTGATGGTTCCGCATCAATGACCGGAGGGTTGCCAGGGGGTGGAAAAGAGTGGGCCAAAACCGAGAGCATTTTTCTTTCACTTTTTGAAGCTGTAAAAGGCACGGGGAACAGGCTGGACCTCCTTTGCTACTATGAGAGAGCAGGAATCTGTGAAGTTAATGCACTTGTCTACGGCAACAGACTTTATACAGTTCGTCCAGGGGGAAGGACACCCACAGGCCAGGCTATTATCGCCACAGCCACAATGATGCCAAAAAATAAAAAACGGCTCATTGTACACCTTACAGATGGTGAACCCAACTGCGGTTTAAGTGTTCAAAAAAGCCTTGAATTTTGTGACAGAGAAGGTGTGGACATTGTAACCATAGGAACCTATTTTGAAGAAAAAACAAGAGAGCTCCTTGAAAATCAATATCATGACAGGGCTATTTTGATAGATTCCATAGAACTTTTACCTGTGCAGTTGGAGGCGGTGCTGCGAGCTAATTTATTATAATGAATTTTTTGGAAAAAACTAAAAATATAATGAATTTTTTGGAAAAAACTAAAAAAAAATACTATGAAGCAGTAAAAAATCCTGTTCCGTTAATTGCCGGCCTTAGCATTACCCAGGCATGCAATCTCAGATGCAAGTTGTGCGGAGCCGCTGCAGATGCTGCTGCTGAAGGAGAGCTGACCACAGAGGATGCAAAGGTTGTTATTGACAATCTCGCGGAGGCTCAAGTAATGCACCTTTCATTTGGAGGGGGTGAACCTTTGGTACGGGATGATATACTGGAACTTGCATCATATGCTTCAGGCCGCTTTAGAAGTGTTGGGATTGTTTCAAATGGTTATCTCATCGATGAAAACCTGGCCAGGGAGATTGCATCAGCAGGTGTTAAGCAGATGATGATCAGCGTTGATGGACTGGATCGCATTACCCATGATTCCAACAGGGGGGATGGTAGTTATGACAGGGCTCTTGCCGCTGTAAAATATTTAAAACTTGCAGGGATAACTGTCCGTATTTCATTTACTGTTTCCATGACAAATTACTCGCAGCTTTCAGGCATAATTGATAAAACAGGGGAGCTTGGCTCAGCTTTGCATGTTCAGGAATTTTTCCCGGGGGGCCGGGGAAAGGGAAATGAGGATCTTACCCTGACCAGAAAAAAGCGGCGTGATATACAGAGACTTCTTTTTAAAAAACAGGCTGACCTTGGGGTTGCCTCCATCGGCTTTGAGAACAGATATATTATTTCTGAGGATAAAGGCTCCCAGAAGATTTGCACTGATTCTGATCTTGGTTCAGGGTTTTATGATTTTTGCGTGGGATGCTTCACAGGAATCTATTCCCTGTTTGTTTCGTCAACAGGAGAACTAAGGCTCTGTGGAAGATATGGAGAAGGGGAGCTTGGTAATCTCAAGGATACTCCCCTGTCGCATATCTGGAAGAACTCAAAGATACTCAAGGATATAAGAAACCGTGAAAATCTCACTGGAAGATGTGGTAAATGTAATTATAAATATATATGCGGCGGCTGCAGAAGAAATGCCTATTTTTTAAAGAATAATCTCCTGGGAGAAGATCCCCTTTGCTGGCGTGGTCGCTCAAACGAGGAACTTAAAAGCTCGGGCATTTAATTTGTGCCTGAACGAAAAAGTCCTGGTTTTCCCTTGGACGCTATTTACACAAACCGTTTATACTGATTCGATTTAATTTCGTGATCCTTTGTTTCAACATGAAGGGACAATAATATACTTTCAAGAATATCACGGGATATGGAAAGGCTGTAGATTATAGCTTCCTTTAACCCTGCTCCTGCACCCATTAATTCGGATATCATAAGACTGTGGCGTACAGAGATTGTTGAGTCTATTTGAGGGTCGCTTCTTAAGTGTCCCAGCACTTTTAAAACCAGCTCAGAATCTTCTTCATTAATGCGGGTTTTATTTATTAATACCTGCTTTTCAATTTCATGGGGCAGATAATCAACAGGAATTATATAAAATCTGTCCCGTAATGCAACATCCAGTGCATCTGTTCCTGTAAATTCTTCTCCTTCATTCATGCTGGCGAAAAAAACAACATTCTCAGCTACTTTTACAAGACCCAGTTGATCCACCCATATTGATCTGTCTTCGGAAAGAACCGAAAAAAGTTCGTTCAGCGCCTTGGGATGCTCAGGTCTGTTTATCTCTTCTAAATGAATAACACATCCCGGAGTTGATATGGCCTTGGGAAACAGGAATTCCTGATAAAATGTTTCCCCGCATTTTAGCCCATGCTCTCCGAATAACTGCCCTGGCTCGGAAAGTTGTCCAATCTGAAAAACAGCAAGGGGCCTTTTAAAATAAGCTGCAAACTGGCGTATTAAAGACGATTTCCCACAGCCCTGGCGCCCTGTCATTAATACGTTAACAGGATGTATGTTGGATAATTTTTCCAAATTTTTAAGTATATCCGAGGTCTCTTCCTGGACATAAAAAAATTGATCCAGTTCAGGTGGAGTTAAAAGAATTTTATTATCCATTGTTGTCTCCATATTAATATTTTAAAATCCTTTGAAATAATCGTTCAATAGCTTTGGGCAACTCTTCAATGGAGTCAAGAAACTGTACCTGTTTTCCATACTGCTTGATCATTTTTTCCTTTTCTTTATAACTGCATCCCAATGTTATCATATCTATCTTTTCTTTTTTGCAAAAATCAATGGCATACTGGACGTCAGCCCCTGCATTTGATTCGCCATCTGTAATATGGAGAATATACTTGGGTTTATTTGTGTCCAAAGGCATTAACAGGGCAGCTGCTATTATGGCCTGACCCGACGGGGTTCTCCCTGTGGGGGCAATGGAGTAAAGGATGTTATGTCTTAAAAGTTCAGACACCAAACAGACACCATCCCATTCAAAATAACCAAATAGTCGGAGATTATTTTTGTATCCTTCCAGGGCTTTACGAAGTGAACTCATGGTATTTTCAACAACTTTCCATTTAAATCCTGCCATGGACATGGATGCATCAACAACAACTGTAAAATTCCATGAAAACTCAGCCAGCTTTTGTTCAATTTTAAAACATCTCCCATCAATGGGAGCACGGTAGAGGCGCCTCCTGTCTATTTTCCCGCTTTCAAGGCCACGATTGACTTTTTTTATTCTTTGAGAATAATATTGAAAAACATTTTTCAGCCTTTGAACCAGCCGTCTGTCCGTATACGCGTTGGCCGGTACAGTGAAATCGGAGAGTGATGTACGCAAGACTTTTTCATCATTATTGCAGGCTAATTGTATTAAGGGGGTCAGATCTGTAGTATCCCTGGCAAGCTCAAGATTAATATCCTCCCACATATCTGTACTAATGGCCCTGTATGACCTTGTCTCCTCCTTATCTTCTTTTCTTTTTTTCTTCCTGATATCCCTTGTCCCAGGGCCCCGTGAAAAAAAGGCCACTGGCTCTTTTTCCCACTCCGGAACAAATTCTTCGATTTTTTCAAAAATTCCCATGTAGGCATTTGCCCGCATACTACACCTGACTGTCACAGACTGTTTGTTGTGAGCAATTGATGCAATGGTATCCACCTCTTTTTGCAGGACATTCAAAGGCGCATCATATAATTTGTTCAAATTTGAATATGCAACTTTATCCAGAGCAATCTGCTCCCAAAGATCGAACAAATGCCATGCTGTGGGGATTTTTGCGGGATCCCTCAAAATTCCAGGGATCAAAGCGATGCGGGCTTTTTTAGTATA
>DAOWMW010000185.1 GCA_030642865.1 Desulfobacteraceae bacterium | reverse complement strand
TCTCATCATACTAACACGAATAAAAAAATAGCCATGTAATTTTTTTACAAGCACTAAGTGATAATCATTATGGGGTATCAACCTAGATGATTTATATAACATAGTGAAGGTCATAGTTCCTGCGACAGCCACTGTTCCTGGAACTATGACACATATATGTGTGAATGTAACGAGAATAACGAATAAAGTGAGATTATGTGAGGAACGAATACACAATTTCAAGATTTTAATCAGATTATACCTGTTGCAACAGACTGAATCAGTGTAGCTGAGTAGTTACGAAAAAGTTTACGAAGGGCAAGCCAAGCTCTTACTCCCCTGTTTTAAGGCATTTTGGCTTCAATCGGGAACTGCTGATAGCTCAATATCCAGGGTAAGGGCTCATGGATTCCAGCTTTCGCAGGAATTCATAAAATTAGCATTCAAAGGGAGTTATCCCAACTTATTGAGCAAAGAAGTCATAGACGAGCGGACATTAACGGTTCATATAATATTACGATTTTGTATTTCCTGGCTCCAATCTCTTTTATGGGGTTACCATCCTGATCTAGTTCATAATTTACGAAATGTATCTCCGTACTTCCCCCTTTCAAGGCTGTAAATAAAAATACTTTTATAGTTATTCCTACAATACCAAATGGAGGCGGATCATAATCATAACCGCAATATTCCACATATTCAGGGTCATGGTATTTAAGTCTCCATTCATAGTCTGGATGCAAAACTTCTTCTATGGGAATTTCAAATGATTCACCCTCTGAAACCACAAGCTTATCGTAAAAAACGTCAAACTCGGTGGTTTGGATAACACCATTTACGTCTGCTTCAACAACGTAATGGCCGGCAGGGAGGATTCCGATATCTTCGGTAAAATTCCAACCTGAGATAAGCTGTATCCAAGGCCCCGGTTTTTGCTCAATTGTCGCTGTAATCAAGATTTTATTACCGGTCATGCTTATGCTATGCGTGTGAGATACAATCTCGTAACCGGGATTGCCCCATTCTCCAGTGACGATGATTTGAATATCATCCTGGCTGGTTGGATCAGATGGACTGATATTTATTGCCAGGTTATATGGTGGGCAACTTTGACCTTGCGCTATGCATGGATTAGATGTACAAATCACCGCCAAAAAAAGAAAAAGGGCTATGGAGCATGCAACTTTAGTTAATTTCTTCATCTTTTGATCCTCCTTTGATTAAATAAATAGTAACCACTCAGCTACACTAAATTCATTATAGCTAAGTAGTTACAAGATATCAAAGCTTATATCATCGACAATATATGTTTTTTACAAAAAATTGGCCCACCCAATTTACCTGTTTAAAAAAAGGCCCTGCACAAACTAAGTGCAGGGCCTTTTTTTATTGGCATATATGATTCGTGATGGTATAGTCGAAAAATAAAAAGTCATAACATTACTATGATATTAAAAATTAAAACAAAATGGCGGAGGCAATAATGAGCAGCAGAACACAAATATTAATGCAAAAAACACCCATAAAGGCTTTGCAGGTATCGCAAAAAGCCCTGGCAAGTGATGCAAGGGCGACCAGGCCGGGAATGAAATGGGTTTTAGAGATTGAAAGGGCTAGATTACTCACCGAGTCCTATAAAAAAACAGAGGGCTTTCCCATGGTTATACGCAGAGCCATGGGGATCAGCCACATACTGGAAAATATGACTCTCTTTATACGGCCGGAAGAATTAATTGTTGGTAATTATGCCTGCTCCCTTGATGCTGTTCTCCATTATCCTGAATATGCCTATAAATGGATAGAAAGGGATACAGAAAAAGGTGGCGTATATGAAGCCATGCTGACAGATGAAGAGAGAAAAGAATTAAAAGAGATTAATTCCTACTGGAAAAACAGTGCTGTTCATAATCTTTTAAGGGGCTACCTTTCCAAAGAACTGTTGAGCACCACCTATGTTCTTAATTATGATGTAGGGACTCCAAATTATGAAAAAGTTTTAAAAACAGGTCTTAAGGGTTTTATAAAAGAGGCCGTTGAAAAAAAGAAAAGCCTTGAAACTGAATTTAGTGAGAACAGTCTCAATGCTTCGGATTATATCAGGAAGAGAAATTTTCTTGACGCAGTTATTATTGTTTTAACAGGAGCCTGCACCTGGGGAAAAAGGTATGCTGATCTGGCAAGAAAAACTGCTGAAAAAGAAACAGATCAGAAACGAAAAGAAGAACTTTTATTAATCGCTCAAAATTGTACTAATGTTCCTGAAAATCCTGCTGAAACATTTTTTGAAGCCATGCAAAGCTATTGGCTGATACATCTCATTGCAAATCAAATAGAACTTCCCACCATGGGAGACGGAATCCGCCTTGATGTGTGCATGGGGCCTTTTTATGAAAAGGATATTGCGGAAAAAAGAATTACAAGGGAAAATGCCCTGGAGCTTGTGGAGAGCATGTATGTTAAATCCCAGGAAATGGGTTATCTCCAGCCCCCCATCTGGTCAGGTTTAGGGCCTGGTGCCCTCGGTTTTCAGACATTGACCATTGGAGGCGTGGATGCCAGGGGGAAGGATGTTACAAATGATTTAAGTTTTATTGTCCTGGAAGCAATGCAGAATATCAGGACAGTAACCCCCCCTCTTGCCCTGAGATGGCATGAGAATATCCCTGAAGAGCTTGTGGATAAAACCATTGAGTGTCTGGCCAGTGGAATGCCTCAGCCAGGGATATTTAATGATAGTGTTAATATTAAAAGAATGGTCGATTTTGGAGTTCCCCTGGAAGATGCCAGGGGCTATTCGATCCAGTCCTGCATGATTCCCACAATTCCAGGGAAAAATCTTGTGCACCGCGGGAGCTGGGCCAACTGGCTCCCTGCTCCTTTATGCCTCACAGCAGCACTCGGTCTGGACGTACTCCCAGGCTACTGGAGGGAACCCCTTGGTGAAAAAATGTCTAATCCTGAAAATATCGGTTCCATGGAAGAACTCATGGATGCTGCAATAAAAAATTGTGCAATAATGATGCGTACTTTGACTGCAATATCGAATATAGCAGATGGACTCTTTGCAGAATATGTTCCACGGCCATTTATGTCGGCATTACTCGATGGCTCGATTGAAAGAGCTCAGGATTTGCGGGACTGGAATTATGAGCATGGATACAGGGAAGTTACCATATGCGGTTTGAATAATCTTGCAGATTCCCTTGCTGCGGTTAAAAAAGTTGTTTTTGATGACAAAAAAGCAACCATGGGTGAACTTATTAAGGCACTGAAAAGTAATTGGGTCGGCTTTGAAGATCTCCACAAAATGTGCCTGGATGCTCCAAAATTCGGGAATGATGATGATTATGCAGATCTGATATCCTGTGAACTGGCGGAGCGGATAGCCGAAGAAGCAGGCAAAATTAAAACATACCTGGGTAAACCTTTATATGTGGATGGGACAGTGGCCACATCATTCTGGCTCCATGGAACCACCTGCCCTGCTACCCCTGATGGAAGAAAGAAAGGAGAAACCTTCCATGACGGAAGCATATCACCCATGGACGGAAGAGATAAAAAAGGACCCACAGCTGTTTTACGGTCGGTTTCCAAGGTTGATCCCCTGAAAACATGGAATCATCTTTTTAATCAAAGCTTTGCCCCTCTATTTCTCAAGGGGACTAACTCCAGAATTTTTTCAAATTACCTTAAAACCGCTGCAGGACTCGGAATACACCATGTTCAATTCAGCACAGTGGACAAAGAGATTCTGCTGGATGCCCAGGAGAATCCTGATATGCATGCAAGCATCCTTGTCAGGGTTTGTGGTTATTCTTCATATTTTGTGGACCTGAACAAGGGGATGCAGGACCAGATTGTTTATAGAACGTCTCAGGAATTTTCATAAAAATTGTGTAACTATTCAGCTACACTGATTCAAG
>DAOWMW010000062.1 GCA_030642865.1 Desulfobacteraceae bacterium | reverse complement strand
TAACATTTTAAGCGTCGATCCATCCTGCCTGACTGCGTTACGAAAACGTATAAATATCCTGATATTCCTACGCTTTCGCGCCTTGCCAGGCAGGCGCCTCAACACTTAAAATTGCCAATTTATTTTTGGGCGAACCCTTAAAAAATCAGCTACACTGATTCAGTGTAGCTGATTTTTTACAATTAAACTTTTAAATATTTTTTGCAATTTCCTAACCAGACGCCACTGACAATCTATAGCTTCAGGTATAAACAAAGACACCGCCGGGATAAATTACAATAGCCCGGCTTTTTTCAGGGCAATTATAATTCCTTTATACGATGCAACTATCATAATGACATATAGTGATAAAAGTATTCCGTTCATTAATATAATCTCCTTGTAACTATTCAGCCAATATCTACAACATCAGGTATAATCTGAATCAAGTTACATCTCCTTTTTTTTATGGCCTGCCATCCGGTTAATAAGATTCTTCATGGATCACTTCTTCAGGTGTCAGCTTTTTGGAATCCATAAGTTTCCACACATAAACAACATAGGCAAGGACAAAAGGTATTCCTATTGCTACATAGGTCATGACTGTCAAAGTATACATGCTGGAGGATGCATTATATATTGTAAGGCTTGATTGAAGGTCGAGTTTTGACGGATAAAATGGCGTATTATTGAATGCCGGCAGGGATAATATAACAAGACCTGTAAAGACAGTGCCTAATCCGCAAAACCATATCCCCTTGTTACTTTTTTTAAATGTAGAGGATAAAACTCCATATATTACCAGGACTATTCCCGCAAGGAGGAGTACAAGTAAATGGGGCATGGCTAAAAGATTTAATAAATATTTAAAAGGGACTAAAGAGACCCTGCCTGCCTGATCCACATTGAATCCTTCCATGAAAAGGATGGATATAAGGATATAGAGCAAAAAGGGGAGAGCAATAAGAAAAGAATGCCAGGCACCTTTGCGTAATCTTGATTCAAGATCCGGTGTTGAAGAAAGATCAATATTGTTTAAAAGGTATAATGCGCCCAAAACCCTGGCATTAAACAGAAGAAAAAGCCCAAGGCTCAAATTGAACAGGGAAAAAGCCGCTTCAAGTCCTCTTAAGTTTATACCCATTAAAGTATAGTTCCAGGTTACCCTGTTGTAAAGATCCAGTGTAAAGTTTGAACCTGTATAAAATGTACCCACTGCTGCGCCAATGAGGAGGATACCGACTGACCCGTTTATAAAAAGAAACAGCTCATAAACGGTTGCTCCCAGAAAATTATTCTCCTTTTTTCGATATTCATAGCTAACAGCCTGTATAATAAATGAAAAAAGAATAAGCATCCATACCCAGTAAGCACCGCCAAAACTTGTTGCATAAAATTTAGGGAAAGCTGCAAATAATGCCCCTCCAAACAGGACAAGTGTTGTAAAGGGCATTTCCCATTTGCGCCCAAGGGATGTTATTACCAGGGATTTCTCAAGATCGGTTTTTGCTACCTCCCATAAAAGAGTCTGTCCTCCCTGGACAAAATTAAGAAATAAAAAAAGAGCACAAACAATGGAACATATTATCCACCAAAGCTGTTGCAAGGTTGCATAATCAAGGCTTGAAATCATTTCAACTCCCCTCCTCCGGTCCAATGGATATTTGTTTAAGCATAATTTTTATTTCAGCAATAAGTAAAAGGGTAAATAATCCTAAAAACATAAAAAAAGTAATCTGAACATTTTCCACTGCAAGATTTGTTGTTGCTACCTTAACGGGCAAGAGGCCATAAATAGCCCAGGGCTGGCGACCTACCTCAGCTACAACCCAGCCGGCCTGGGACGCGATGAAACCAAGAAAACCGGAGATTAAGCCAATGAAAAGCAGCCATCTTTTTTGAGCAAGAGAATCTTTTAGGGCATAAAAAAGAAAAACAGCAAAAAGAAAAGGAAAAAATGTGCCTAAAGCCACCATAATATGAAATGCATAGTATGGTATGGCAACTGGGGGAATAGCCTCTTCTGGTTTATCAAGGTATCCATAACCAAGATATTTCTGGTTTTCTTTGAATTTTGCCAACGCCAGCTTTGCTTTTTGATTATTATTTTCCTGGCGTGCCTGTTTAAAAAAAGCAAGGGCATTGATTGCTTTTTTACCCTTAATTATTTTTGGTGCAACACCTTCTATCCCTTCTTTTTCATTCCCGTAAACAAGATCGTCAATTCCCGGAACAAAGGAGTCAATGGAATGATTAGCTAAAAGAGAAAGAAGGTAAGGAATTTCCACCTTTACAAGAAAAGGGTCCTGGTTGTCCCCGGGCTTTTTGTCAGGGTTGAGAATTCCTGCTGCAACAATGGGCGCTTTTGTTTCTCCTGTATATAATCCTTCAATAGCTGCAAGTTTCATCGGTTGCTTCTGAGCAACTTCATAGGCACTCGTATCTCCGGTGAGAGCAACATAGGACGAAGAGAACAAGCCAAAGACAGAAGCCACAACAATTGATTTTTTTGCCATTTGAATATGTCTTTTTTTTATGAGATACCAGCAAGAGATTGCAAGGACGAATAAAGAAGCAAATAAAAATCCTGAGCTCGAAGTATGAACGAATTTAGAAACTGCCACAGGGTTAAAAACAACCTCAAAAAAACTTTGCATTTCAAACCGTGCTGTTCCAGGATTAAAAACCATGCCAACAGGATTTTGCATCCATCCATTGGCAACAAGAATCCATATAGCTGAAAGGTTTGACCCCAGGGCGACCATCCATGTGGAAAAAAGATGAAAACGTTTTGAAACCCTGTTCCAGCCAAAAAACATGACAGCAAAAAAAGTTGCTTCAAGGAAAAAGGCAAAAAGCCCTTCAATGGCAAGAGGAGCACCAAAAATATCTCCGACCATCCAGGAATAATTGGACCAGTTTGTTCCAAATTCAAATTCAAGAATGATTCCCGTTGCAACACCAATCGCAAAATTGATTCCAAACAGAGTCATCCAGAATTTTGTAATATCCCTCCATTCTTTATTCCCTGTACGTACATAAATAGATTCAAAAAAGGCGCATAAAAAAGAAAGCCCAAGGGTTAATGGTACAAATATCCAATGATACATGGCTGTCAGAGCAAATTGCGCCCTTGCCCAGTTCACCATACTCAAATCGATTTCCAACATTAGTTTGTTCCCTCCGTCAGATGAAATTTATTCGTATGCACAAAAACAGTTAAATATTTTTTGCAACTTCCTGGCTGGACGCTATTGATAAAATCTGGTAATTATCTGACATTCCGTACATCTGGCTTTGCATTAAACAGCTCATTTCAGTTTAGTTAAGGGCTCGCTCAAAAACAACTTAACATTTTAAGCGTCGATCCATCCTGCCTGACTGCGTTACGAAAACGTATAAATATCTTGATATTCCTGCGTTTTCGCGCCTTGGCAGACAGGCGCCTCAACACTTAAAATTGCCAATTTATTTTTGAGCGAACCCTAAGGAAGCATTCCTTGTAATCTGCTCAAGAACATAATTCCCTTTTGCTTCGTCAGTATGGAATTTTGTATTTAAATAGTTGGGAAAGAAAAAAAGTTTCAGGATCACAAACATCACGAAAAGCTTTATAATAATGATTTTCCACAGCTTTTTTCCAAGCAGCATTCCAGCAAAGCCATTACGATAAAATGTATAGCTATCACCTAAAAATTTTAGCATGATCTTTTGCCTTTCCACATGTGATTGTCATTTCTGAATAAATTTTTAAAATTTAAAACAATTATCAGGGGTGAAATTAAAAGAAAATTTTGAATGCGTTAGGATTGGGGATGAAATAAATTCACGATCCTTATCAGTCGCTGGAGTATTATAACACTCCAGCTATCGATTACGGAGTGAATTTATTCGACCTGTGCAGTTTTAGCTATCAGGTGTTAGGCAGAATCCATTTCTGCCCTGCGGATATGAAAATGGACAGGGCGGATATGGAATCCGCCCCTGCTTTGAAAAACCGAGGTATTACGTCATCAGAGAATAACACCCAGTGGGTGAAAACACATCCAATAATCATTTTGGCTAATAGCTAACTGCTAACCTCACTGCTTAAAATTATTTATGTGACGACCTGCTTTTAATTTTTTCCCTTAATTGATTCTTGCCACTGGCCTTTATTCATGTGATTTTGTTTTTCCTTTTGAGCAATCCCTAAAATTTTGTACCCTGAATCGAGTAAAATGCCATAAAGCACACCACATCCCAAATCTTCTCTGTTCTCATCACCATCCTGGGCAAGCAGGATCATTTGTTGGGCAAGCTTAATTGTGCGCGCAATATTTATGTCACATTTTTTTTTAAGCATAAATAAAAAAAACTCATTTTAAGGTTACTTTTAAAGGGGGAGAAACAATTCAATATTAGCCAAAGAACAGGTTTAAACTTCAAGTTCTTTTTTGAGCCAGTCTCGTACTTTCCCGTCAACTGCATATACCCCCTTGTTTCTCCCTGTTTCCAGCATAAATTCTCTTTCGAGATTCTTTGGAAGACTGAAATTTCCCAGTTCCTCGGAATCAAACCCCTTTCTTCTGACCAGGGTTAAATTTGGGGGATTGTTCCATGTATTAATAATAAAATATACGGTTTCATTATCATTATCCCTTGAGTTGTAATATTTTTGAGATCTTAAAGGACCCCACTCAAGATGAAGGGCAATGGCTTCTTCAGGTGTCATTTCCCAGTCCACAGAATTTATCAGATCATGATTTATTTTTATTTCATAAAGATTCATACTACCTCCAAATATTTTTCATAGATTGTCAGATAACTACCCAATTTTAAAAGCTGGCACAGGGCCAGAGGATAAAAAGCGTACTACAATACTCCAGCGATCAATAGCGAAGTGAAATTATTCGATCTGTGCGGTTAGCTATCAAGTGTTAGGCAAAATCCATTTCTGGCCTGCGGATATGGAATCCGCCCCTGCTTTAAAAAACCAAGGGTATTACGTCAGCAGGAAATAACACCCAGTGGGTGAAAACACATCCTGTGATCATTTTGGCTAATAGCTAACTGCTAACCGCACAGCTTAAAATTATTTATGTGACGATCCATGGGTTAAATCAATTTTTCATGCTCTATAGAGTAAAACAGCAAAATTTGTGCCCGTATTACCATGTCGTCATCAACAGCCTGATAACAAAAGGATTTTTTATTTTTAAGGTGTAAAGCAGGGGGGAGATTATATGAATCTATATATAATTTAAAGCAAATGAGTCATAACTGCCTCAACTGATCAGCTTGTGAGAAGAATAATCTTTTTCATTGGGGGATGGGTGAAACTTGTAATTTGTTAAATAAATATTTATTTTATCTATATATCATTTACATGATATGTTCTCAAAAAAATACCTGCCCAAATTATGGCAGTAACAAAATTATGAAATCCGGAAAGAATTCTCCTGGTACACAACGTTACCGTTGCCAAAATATAGATTGTGTAACTTAGGGCTCGCCCAAAAATAACTTAACATTTTAAGCGCCGATGCATCCCGCCTGGCTGCGTTACAAAAGTGCAGGAATATCCTGATATTACTGCACTTTTATGCCTTGCCAGGCGGGCGCCTCAATACTTAAAATTGCCAATTTATTTTCGATCGAACCCTTAGCAATCATTTAAGTCTTTCTTATGATAGAAAATGGCCAATGGCATTGCCAACCTCTCCTCATACCTTAAATCCAATCTTAAATCCTTCATGAATTGCGTCGAGTATTCTGCGGGGTTCAATGCAATCCCCGGCAGTGTAAAGATCAACGGAGCTTCCCTGTAATTCATTTAAAAGTTTTTTATTGGATTTAAGCCCTGTGGCGAGTACCACAGCATCTGCTTTTATGGTTTGTTCATTTCCATTTTTATCGGTTATCAGTACCCCATCAGCGATTATCTCTTTAACAGGAGAACTGGTTAACAGTTTTATTTTTTTCTGATAAAGCCGCTGCAGGAGAAATGGCCTGCTGTTTTTGCCAACGTCAAAAGCAATTTTTTTACGCATCTCAACAATGGTGACCTCATTACCTTCGGTGGACAAAAAATCTGCTGTTTCACACCCTATGAGCCCACCTCCAATAACAATAATTTTACCTTTGGGTTCTGTTATTTTTCCCAAAACATCATAGGCATTTGTTACATTATCTCGATTTAAACCTGGAATATCAGGTATTAAAAGCTCCGCGCCTGCGGCAATAATGACGACATCCGGTTTTATTTTTTCAATAATTTCAGGGGTCACCAGGCTGTTAAGAGTAATGTCAATATTTAACTTGTCAACCTGGATGGAAAGAAAATCGATGAGATTTTGGATTTCACCCTTATGGGGCGGAGCAACTGCAAGATTCAAGGCTCCTCCCAGTTTGTCGGCTTTATCATGGAGAATCACATTGTGCCCCCTTAATGCAGCAATTCTGGCGGCTTCCATCCCTGCCGGGCCTCCACCTGCCACCAAAATTTTTTTAGGGTTATCCACCTGTTTTATGCGATATTTTTTTTCATTTCCCGAGGCAGCATTAATCGAACATTTAACATAATTTGAAGGATCGACAAAAGCCATTAAAGAATCTATACAACGGTTACACCCTATACATTTTCTGATTTCATCCAATCTCCCTTCTTCCGCCTTTTTTGGAAGATCGGGATCGCCAATCAAGGCTCTTCCCATGGAAATCAGATCGGCTTTTCCCTGAATCAAAATTTTATCAGCTAACTCCGGGTCATTAATTCGTCCCACAGCAATGACAGGAATATTAACCACTTTTTTAATACCCTCTGCAAGATGGACAAAGCAACCCCGGGGAAATATCATGGCCGGAGTTGATGTGGCTTTTAACAAGCCGGCATCTCCTGCTGAAGGGTATGTCCCTGCAGAAACATGGATGAAATCTGCGCCTGCCTCTTCCAGCCGTTGAGCAATGATTTTAGCGTCATCCAATGTCATTCCTCCTTTGATATATTCATCCCCGCTTATTCTGACACTTATGGGAAAATTTCCCACCATTTCCCGTGTTCGTTTTAAAATTGCACAGGCAAATTTTGCCCTTCCATTTACATCTACCCCATATTCATCTGTCCGTTTATTCGTATAGGGAGAAAAGAATTCATGCACCAGATATCCATGGCCAAAGTGCATTTCCACCATATCAAACCCTGCTTTTTTAGCCCTGAGTGCAGCTTTTGCAAAAACCTCAACAAGATCTTCTATCTCTTTTGCAGTCAGTTCTTTTGGAAGCTCAGGTGGGGCTGATGAATCAGATTTATAAAAAATACCCACGGGAATACTTGATGGTGCAACAGCTCTTACTCCTGTTACATCCGTTGAAAAAAGCCTTCCCCAGTGAAGCAGCTGTATCC
>DAOWMW010000074.1 GCA_030642865.1 Desulfobacteraceae bacterium | reverse complement strand
GTGGCAGGGGGTACAGATTCGGACCCGTCATTATTTGCAGATTGTGCACAAATAATTCTTGAAGACCACAATGTTGGCGGATTATTGCTTGTTGGTCTTTTTGGCGGCTACGGGATAAGGTTTTCAGAAGCATTGTCCCTTAAAGAAGAGGATGCAGCCCATCAAATGGGCAAAATGGTTGCCACACGAAATAAGCCCATTATTGTGCATAGTCTTTATAATTCTGCAAAACCTCATTCTTTGCATCTTTTACGGTATTATGGAATTACGGTTTACGATTCCCTTGACGTGGCATGCAAATGTATTGGCGTTTTGTCAGAACGGGGGCTTTATCTTCAAAGTTACCATGCTGAAAGTAATTTTATTTTTAATGTGGGGGCCAATGCAAAACCGGAAGGGGATAAAATTATAGAGAACGCACGCTCTGAAGGACGAAGTGTTTTGCTGGAACATGAAGCTAAACAGCTTCTTTTTTTACACGGAGCTCAGCCATTTAAAGATCAGCTTGTTACATCAGCAGATGAAGCAGTTGCAGCAGCAAACGCTATGGATTCAAAGGTTGCTTTGAAAATTGTTTCACCTGATATTCTCCATAAAAGCGATGCAAAGGGGGTACATCTTAACCTTAAATCCTCCAATGAAATCAGGAAAGCCTACAAAAGCATCATGAAAAATGCAAAGAAATTTAACAAGGACGCCGATATAAGGGGGGCACTGGTTTCACCCATGGTTTCAAAAGGGGTGGAGGTTATAATCGGTACAAAATTTGATGATCAATTTGAGCAGATTATCATGTATGGACTCGGAGGAATTCTTGTTGAGATTATTAAAGATGTAGCATTCCGTGTTCTTCCAATTTCACCCAGTTCAGCTAAAAAAATGATTAGTGAAACTAAATCCTATCCTATTTTAAAAGGTGTAAGAGGCGAATCCCCTTATGATGAAAAGGCCATTAAAAGTATACTGCTGATGTGTTCGGATTTGATTGAATCATATCCTGAAATTTATGAGATGGATTTAAATCCCGTAATAGTTCATAATCAGGGAGCAGAGATTGTGGATGCACGTATTATTTTAACAAAAAAGTAGCTTTTCGCTAAGGATTGGGGATGAAATAAATTACCCAATCCTTAAAATAAAAACTGGCATGAAGTCATTGAACTCGACTATAAGCCGTCAGTTTTTTAAAAAATATCACTACATTATAACGTAATGCCACAGTTTGCCACGAAATTACATTAAAAATCAATGTAACTATTCAGCCAATATTTACAACAACAGGTATAATCTGATTAAAACATTGAAAAACTCACGTATAAGAGGTCGTAAAAAAAGAACCTTCTGCAAATATAATGGTACGTCAGGGAGTGATATAATCAGGTTCAGTCCTGATGGGTTCTTTTTTAACGCTCTCTAACACGTTTAAACAATTTCAAAATTTTAATCAGATTATACCTGTTGCAATACGCTGAATCAGCGTAGTTGAATCAATTATTATTAAAGGAGACTATAAATGGATTTAAAAGTTGTTGAGTATGAAAAAAAAGATGGTGTTGCAATTTTAACAATGAATTATCTTAAACGGATGAATGCCTTAAGTGATCAGATACGTGCCGACCTGAGGACTGCCTGCGCTGAAGCATGCAGGGATGATGAAGTAAGGGCACTTATTGTAACAGGTAAAGAAAAGGCTTTTTGTGCCGGGGGTGATATCAGCGGGTTTAAGTTTGATACAGCCAGCGTTAAAAAATTTGTACGGGATATTATTGATTTTTTGGGAATGATGGAAAAAACCCCTAAACCTGTTATTGCCGCAGTTAACGGCCTGACCCTTGGCGGAGGGCTGGAGCTTGCTATTTCCTGCGATATTATTATTGCTTCCGAAAAAGCAAAATTCGGTGTGCCCGAAGCAAACATAGGCCTGGTTCCAGGATTTGCAATTCTCAGGCTCCCTGAGATAATAGGAAGGGCAAAAGCAAAAGAAATGGCAATGACCTGTGAACCGATCTCTGCAGAGGAAGCACTGAAAATAGGTCTTGTGAGCAAGGTGGTTCCCCATGATCAGCTCCTTGATTCTGCCATGGGAATGGCGCAAAAAATTATTTCAAAAGCCCCTTTTGCTGTGGAGCTCATAAAGTCATCAATCAACAGAAAAATGCATGGAGAAGAGCTGGAGTATGCTTATGAAAGCGTTGGACTCCTCTTTAAAACAGATGATGCAAAAGAAGGAATTACAGCGTTTCGGGAAAAAAGAAAACCAACCTTTAAAAGAATGTAAGGATTGGGGATGAAATAAATTACCCATAATTGCGCCGGGCTTGTGGTCGTCTTCAAGGCGCATCAATGGTTGCATACTCGGAGCATTTTGGGCACCCACAGGGGGATGCCCCTACGCAATTTTGGCCATTGATGCAACACGGAAGACGGGCACAAGAACAAGTAATTTTGGGTAATTTATAAAATTCACGATCCTAACCAGCGGGATTGATCCCGCGCGACCAAAAAAACAATCCCAGGCAGGTGGCTTCAATCACCTGCCTGAACCTCACCCCATCCTTTGAATTTACCTGCATTTTGCAGCGTCAGCGGAAAATCTCCAGCAAATTAATTTATTGGACTGTGCAGGATAAATTCAATGGGGATAATATGCAGGACTGGATAGATTTATTTCATCCCCAATCCTAAGCCACCGCAATATTTCCCACCACTGATCTCAAAAAAATAAATCTGGTAAAAAAATTGAATCAACCCATACAAAGAAAAGGCCAGAAATTATTATCATAATCCAGATTTATTAAATCATTTTGACAATTGCTCTAACATTTTGTATTTAAAAGAATATCTCATAGGGTGTTAATCACAAAAAAATATATAAACGGTATTGGATCAGGTATGGAAATATATAAAAAATTTAAAGAAGATCTCCTTAAAGTCAGCAAAGATATATTATCATTATTTTCAAAAATTACAATACTCAAAGAACAGGATGCCAGCACCTTTTCAGGGTGGGAAAAGACATGTGCCAAAATTAATAAGCAGTTGTCTGATGATCTGATCCGTGTGGCAGTGGTTGGTTCCATAAAATCAGGGAAAAGTACATTTGTAAATTCAATATTCAATGGTGATTTTTTAAAAAGAGGCGCAGGGATTGTTACTTCTTTTGTAACAAAAATTCGTGCAGGGGATATGCTAAAAGCGGATCTGACCTTTAAATCATATGGGGAAGTAAACGGAGAGATAAGACAGGCCTTAATCATGTTTCCCCACTTAAACCTGCAGGCAAAGGCTGAAAGCTTTGACATAAGAAACAGTCAGGAGAGAGCTGAGCTTGAGTCGGCATTAAGTGATCTGGATGCAGATATGATTTTTACAGATGGTATCCGGAATATTCATTCTATTCTTTTATCTTCATACCTTAAAGGCTATGACAGGGTTAAGGATATAATCTCTGACGATATTGCCACAGCCTGCTATGATGAAAAATCTTTCCCTGAGCATAAACTTTTCGTAAGTGACGACTCTTTATCTGTTTATTTAAGAGATATCCACCTGGAAATAGATTCCAGTATATTCGATGAAAATATTGAAATAGCAGACTGCCAGGGGAGCGATTCTCCCAATCCCCTTCATCTTGCCATGATCCAGGATTACCTTTTTGTGACCCACTTTATTATTTATGTTATCAGCAGCCGTACCGGGGTAAGACAGGCCGACATAAAATTCCTGTCGATGATAAAAAAAATGGGGATTATGGAAAACATTATTTTTGTGGTAAACTGCGATTTTAATGAGCATGAATCACTGGATGATCTTGGCGCCCTGATAAGTTCTGTAAAGCAGGATCTTTCTTTATTAACAACATGCCCTGAGGTTTATTCTTTTTCAGCACTTTTTAATCTGTTTAAACAATCTTCTTCCAGAGGTGAAAATGGGAGCAATTTAAATAAAAAAGATCAAATAAAATTTTCTCAATGGAAAAATGAAACAGAACTCTGCAAGTTTTCAGAGCAGGAGACGGATGCTTTTAGACTATCTTTTAACAATAAAATATCAAAGGATCGCTGCCGCCTCCTTTTCAAAAACCACCTTGAACGAATCAACATTGTATCTTCCGGTATTGGCAACTGGATAGCTGTAAATGATGAAATACTTAATAAGGATGCCCATGGCACCAGAAAAATTATTAAAAAAATAGTTCGCCACCAGGAAAGAATGAACAGAATCATGGATATGATCAAAAACACCCTTGATGGTGCTGTTCAAAAAATGAAGCTGGAGCAAAAAAAAGAGGTCGATAATTTTTTTGCTTCACGCTACGGTGATGCCCCGAAAAGTGTGATTGATTTTATCAGGGAGTATAATGTATCTTATGGTGATTACAAGGAGAATTTTCAGGCATCCGGTTTTTCCAGTACAATATATCTTGTGTTCCAGGAATTCAAGCAGAGGCTCGATATTTTTATTGCTGAAAAAATTAATCCTGAAGTAATTATGCTCATAAAAAATCGGGAAGATAGCATTAAAAAAAAATTCGAATCCATAGCCGAGCCTTTTGAAGACATGGTGCAAGGTGCCCTTGAAGAGTACAATGCTGTCATAGCCGCTTCAGGAATAACCGGGGCTCTGGAAATTGAACAGCGATATGATTTTTTTGATATTGATTCCATAAAAAGAATAACAGGTCTGACTATTCCCTCTGTGGCCGCCACTATTAATTACTCTGCCAGGATCAAAACCGAAGCAGTAATCAGGTTTGGCTTTTATACTGTTGCCAGGTTTATTAAACAAATATTTAAAAAACCCCTTGAAAATGAAAAAGAAGAAGAGCTTTTAACTTTAAAAGATTCTTTAAAACGTATAAAGCGTGAAACTGAAAAAACAATTTTTTTTCATTTTAAAAATTACCGGGAAAACTTAAAATTCCAATATCTTTTTAAGTTAATAGACGCTGTTTCAAGCTCGCTTTACGAAGATCTTCAAAATCGTTTTTCCCATAATTCAGCAAGTTTTTCAACCATGGCCAAGCTCATTGGAACAAAACAGATTGATAAAAAGCAGGCATCTGAAGCTCTAAAGGAAATGGAGGGAGTCTACTCCGAAATCAGTAAAAGAATAGAGACTATTAAGAAAGAAATGAAAAAAATTGAATTATAGATCATTACATAAATAATTTTGACCTGTGCGGTTAGCTATTAGTACCTTCCTCCCATTTTTAAAATAGGGTTATTCTCTGACAATCTATAGCTCCCAGGTTTACAGGCAGTGATTTCGTATAAGGAGAAAGCAAAATGGGATTAGTAAAAACCAGAAAAATTGCCGTAGCAAATGAAAAAGGAGGCGTCGGCAAATCAACCACTGTGATAAATCTTGGAGCAGCTCTCTCTCGCCAGGGAAAATCGGTTCTAGTTGTTGATACAGATCCCCAGGCCAATGCCACAAAAGGGCTTGGTGTGGATGTGGAAGAGGGGATGATCACTCTTTGTGATATTATTAATGATCCTGAAGCTAATTCAGGGCATGATGCAGTTGTTCAAACAGCATGGCGGGGTCTTGATCTTATTCCTTCCCATGTTGACCTGGCCGGAATCGAGATTGAGATTGTAGATGAAGAAGGCCGGGAAAACAAATTAAAAGAAGGGCTGGAAGAGCTAGTCGGAAAATATGACTTTATATTGATAGATACACCCCCCAGCCTTTCATTGCTCACTGTAAATGTTTTTACCTTTGCAAAGGAGGTCCTGGTTCCCTGCCAGACCCATCCTTACGCCTATGATGCCCTTGCTGAACTTTTCGATACAATTGATGCGGTTAACGAAGAGATTAATCCGGATCTTGATGTTACAGGAATTATACCTACTTTTTTCGACAAACGAACAAAAATCAGTAACAAGATCCTGAATACCCTTAAAACAGATGAAAGATATAAGTCTCTGATTTTTAACACGGCAATCAGGGTTAACACAACCATAGCAGAGAGCGCAAGTGTTGGAAAACCGGTGGTTTTTTATAAAAAAAGCAGCTACGGAGCATGCGACTATATAGATCTTGCCAATGAATTGTTAAATCGCGTTTGAACAAAAAATCCTGATTTTTCCTGGAACATTAAGGGCTCGTTTAAAAATCATTTGCAACTACTTACTACTTAGCAGTGTACTGCAACAGGTATAATCTGAGTAGTTACAAATAATTTTACATTTTAAGAGTAAGGTACATCCTGCCTGACTGCGTTACGAAAGCGTAGAAGTATTTTGATATTCTTTCATTTTCGCACCCGGCACTTAAAATTGCAAACTTATTTTTGGGCGAACCCTAAATTAAAAAAACAGAAGCAGGAGAATAAAATAATGATAGCCGAAATTTTAGCAACTGGAGATGAAATTCGTTCAGGCTCCCTTGTTGACAGCAACTCTGCTTATATCGCCCAAAAAATTGAAGAGGTTGGAGTAGAGGTATCAAGGCATATCAGCGTTGGTGATGATTTAGATATTCTTGCTTCGACTTTTAAAGAAATAAGTAATCGAGCCC
>DAOWMW010000032.1 GCA_030642865.1 Desulfobacteraceae bacterium | reverse complement strand
GTTCTGGTTCTCCTGCATGCATCAAGCCTTGATCAAAAACTTATAAGGGAGACCCTCAACATATTTATCAAATTCGAAGATGATATTGAAATCTTAGATGAGCATATAGGACCCATGATTCAGAAATCAAAAAAAGAACTGCAATTATAAGCATAAGAGCATAAAATGTTATAAAATTTAGTATTCGCATAAACTATTTGAAATAAAGCTTCATGGTAAATTTTATCTGCTGGAAAGTTATAAATATTTATGCCTGCATGCTTACACCGCCTGTTGCATTACGATTTGAGCTATGGTAAAGAAGGTATTTTTTTTGGTTCATTACTCAATAGTTTTATTATTAGCCCGGATTCTCCATGCTATATTGTTTCCAAATTTTTCGACCTGTGCGGTTAGTTTTTAGAAGTTAGCTATTAGCCAAAATGATAACAAGGTTTTTTGTTATAGATTTTCACCCACTGGGTGTTATTTTCTGCTGACGTAATACCTCGATTTTTTAAAGCTAAACGCTGACAGATGATCGATCAACTCAGGTCGAAAATTGCTTAAAAATTTTTTCTGGAATCTGATTCAAGATTATTAATATATATCTTTGGGGGAGGATACAAATGACTTTTACGACCATGGAAGATGAAAAAAAAGCAAAAATCAGGGTTATCGGAGTTGGAGGAGCCGGTGGAAATGCACTCAACAACATGATTGACTCCAAGCTTCAGGGTGTTCAATTTATTGCGGCAAATACTGATAGTCAGGCTCTGGCCACATCCAAGGCTGAAATTAAAATTCAGCTTGGAGAAAAAATCACAGGGGGGCTGGGTGCCGGGGCGAATCCTGAAGTGGGGCGGGAAGCTGCCCTGGAAAATGAGGCAGCAATAAGGGATGCTTTAGACGGAAGCCATATGGTATTTATTACAGCCGGCTTTGGGGGTGGAACAGGAACAGGTGCTGCTCCTGTTATTGCTGAAATCTGTAAAGAGATCGGTGCTCTTACGGTTGCTGTGGTATCAAGACCCTTCTCTTTTGAAGGGAGCAAACGGGCGAAGATGGCAAAAACAGGAATAAATGCATTAAAAGGTATTACAGATACTGTAATAACAATTCCCAATGACAGATTGCTGGCATATGCCCCCAAAGATGCGACCACGGTAGAGATGTTTAAAAGGGCAGATGAAGTTCTCCATGATTCAGTTAAGGGTATCACCGACCTGATTATGAATCCTGGTTTGATTAATCTTGATTTTGCCGACGTTCGAACTACCATGTCACAAGCAGGGCTTGCAATTATTGGGATCGGTGTTGGAACCGGTGAAAACAGGGCAATTGAAGCTGCCGAACGTGCCATATCCCATCCTCTTCTCGATGATATACCTGTGGCTGGTGCAAAAGCTGTTTTACTTAACATAACATGTAATAAAAGCCTTACAATACAAGAGACGTCAGATGCATGTGCCAGAATACATGAGGAAGTAGGGGAAGATGCGTACATAATATGGGGCACAGCAATAGATGAGAGTATACCGGATGAAATAAGAATTACAGTAATTGCAACAGGAATAAATTATCCTGGCTCAGGACGTTTGGATAAAGATGGAGATCATATTGAAACAAGAGCAGATTATGGGATGGCAAAACCATTAAAAAAATATGGGGATTTTCCGGCCAGGGGCAAAATAAGGGACATTAGCATGGAAGAGATGGCTACTGGTATAATTTCCAAACCTTCTTCATATCCTAAAGCGGCAGGGGAATCTGGTGGCTCTTATTACAAAGGGTATAAGGGAATCGTTAATGGTGATGAACTCCTTGAAGTTCCTACTTTTTTAAGAAGAAAGGCTGATTAACCCATGTTATAATATAGATTGAAAAAATACTTTTCCAGAATGTTTTCAGATTATGTCCAATAAAAATGGGATGGCCTGATTTTGCAGAGAATATAATGCTGGTGCTGAATTATAATGATTTCTAAACGAGTAAAGAAAATGACATCCTTTATTGTAATGGATGTTCTGGAAAGTAATGGATGTTCTGGAAAATGCCCATGCTGGTGTAACTCCTGGGATAAATTTTGGGAAAAACGGGGAAGGGTATCTGAGAATATCAAGATATTTATACGTTTTCGTAACGCAGTCAGGCAGGATGGATCGACGCTTAAAATGCTAAGTTATTTTTGATCGAGTCCTAAGGGTTGTGAATTTTATAAATTACCCATAAATAACCCATAATTACTTGTTCTTGTGCCCGTCTTCTGTGTTGCATCAATGGCCGAAATTGCGTAGGGGCATCCCTTGTGGGTGCCCAAAATACTTTTTAATGAATTTGTGTAAATGCTGTATAAATCCGTATGGAGACAATCAAACTTTTATCTATTTTGTTTCTTGCAGTTTTCTAACTGGACACCACTGAAAAAATCTTGGAATTTATTTGTAAATATTGTCTTGTAAAAAGCAGTACGGGAAAAGAAAATCTGCTGTTACGTACAACCTGTCTTTATTTATCCCCCTTATTTTTTCTAATTTAATATCTTGCAAGGTGCCTGTTTTTCCCCTTTTTTTTAAAAAATGATTGTTTTAAATCTTATGAACAAACATCCTGATAAAAGGAAACGACTTGATATATTCTGTTTATTATGATAGAGGGATGCGTGAAAATCATTAAATTTTAACAATTTATAAAGCTGTAAAAGGATTTTTAAAATGACGTCAAAAAAGGAGCTGACTTTAGCTTATTCACTTATAATTATATTTTTTATTATAGGTGTTTTAAGCTATGCAGCGTTTCCTGCCAAATCTCCGGATAAGCCAGTGCGGCTAATGTTCAAAGGGGTTGCAGGAAAAGTGCTGTTTAGTCACAAACTACACACCAACGATGCTGGATGCAGCGATTGCCATCATAACCTTGAGGAAGATGAAACTTCACCTGAAGCCTGCGGCTCATGCCATGAGCCTGAAATGGAAGACGAAGATGTCCCCAGCAGGACAGACGCTTTTCATTCACAATGTATTGGATGCCACCAGGAAAATGAAGCGGGTCCCCAGGAAAAAGAATGTTCTCTATGCCATGTCATGTAAATATGTTGGCTTAACGTTTTAAAAGGGTTGAATTTATGATAAAAAAATCATTTATAGGTATGGCAAAACCGCAGCTTCTTTGTGAAGCTTTAGAGTCCGTACTTCCTGAACCTGAGAAAATTTCAATATCAGCCAGGGCTACATTTTTGCTAAAAATGCCCCATGGTCAATCAGTGGGGAAAAGCAGTTTTTCTTTTGAAGAGGGTGACAAGGTAATTACAGGCCAAAAACTTGCCCTTGCCGCTAAAAGCAATGAGTATATTGTCTCTTCTGTAACAGGAAAAATTTCATCCATAAAACCGTTCGAGGGTAACTTTGGACAGATGTATACAGCTATTTCCATTGAAACTGCCCAAAAAGAAGAAAAAGATAAGGGGTTTAAACAGACCGTTAAAAATGTAACTCTTGAAAATATAAACAAATATCTGCTAAACTCTCCAGGGTGCTCGTCTTTGGGAATTCTCTCTGATTCTGCCAAACCGATTAACACCATAATTATCTCTGGTATGGATAAAGACCTGCTGGTTACAACAAATCAGTATATATTAAAATCTGATATTAATGCCGTTAAAAAAGGTATTAAAATTTTGAAAGAAATTTCAGGAGTCGGCAAAATTCTTGTTGCAGTGCCCCCTCATCTCATGGATGAAGCCTCCGTGCTAAATGTAAGGGTTAAAACTGTGGGTCTTGATTATCCTGCGGCGTTCCCGGAGCTTTTCATGAAAAATGTTTTGGGTACAGTACTTCCAGCCGAAAAGTCCTGTGAAGATGCTGGTGTATGTTTTTTAAGCTGCGAATCGGTTGCCTGCCTTGGAAATGCTTTTGAAAAAGGTGAAATACCCGTTGAAAAAACCTTTACTTTTATTAAAAAGGATGGGAGCAATGTTCTGGTATCAGCCAAAATCGGTACCCCCCTTGTAGATATTTTTCGGGAATTAGGGGTTAGTCTGAGAGATAAAGACCGGATCATCATAGGTGGCCCCATGACCGGCTTTGCTGTATATTCTGAAGATTATCCAGTCATGCCGGACACGGATGCTGTTATGGTTCAGGATTCCGCTGATGTATCGTACGCATCGGACTATCCATGTATAAATTGCGGTGAATGTATAAGGATCTGTCCTGCTGATGTTCCCGTAAATATGCTTGTAAGGCTGCTTGAAGCCGAACTTTATGATGAGGCAGCAGAACAATACGATCTTCACTCCTGTATTGAATGCGGTTTATGCTCATATGTATGTACTGCAAGAATACCTATTTTTCAATATATAAGGCTTGCAAAGCATGAACTTGCATGTACCAGATCGGGTGAGAATCATTCTGCGGAGGAAAAGAATGCAAAATAGACAATTCATAGTTTCACACGCTCCGTTCTGGCACAATGGGAGCAAAATTTCGTCCAGAAGTTATAATACCGTTATAGCTGCCATTCCGGCTTTGCTGCTGGGTTTTTTCCATTACGGCTCTCCTGTTGTGGGTGTTTTGGCTTTATCCATATCCTCGGCCATGATATGGGAGCTTATAATGAACCTGATAACCAGGCGTCCACTAACCATAGGGGACGGCAACGCTGCATTAACTGGTACTGTTTTTGCCATGCTTCTTCCGGCAACGTCCCCATGGTGGCTTGTAATTACAGGAACATTTTTTGCTGTTGTCATCGGCAAACAGATATTCGGAGGGATAGGAAGCAATGCTTTTAACCCCGTTGTTGTTGCAGTGGCAATACTGATGGTTTCATGGAAAGACTTTTTTGATTTTAATGAAGCTCTTTTAAATTATGATTTTGAGTTTATTGCTGCTTATCCGCTGGCAGAGCTTAAACATTTTGGAACCTCTGCAATAACTTCTTTTGACACAGTTGATCTTCTCATGGGAAAACAGACCGGAGGAATGGGAGCAACTTTTGGACTGGGTATCATAATTGGAGGTATATATCTGATTATCAGAGGGATTATAAGGTGGGAAATACCGGTCTCTTTTTTGGCAGGGGTTTTTATAACAGCTCTTCTTTTTAATATATCAGATCCTTTAAAATATGCTAATCCTGTTTTTCATATTTGCACGGGGTATACACTTATTGGAGCTTTTTTTCTTGCCACAGAAGACTCCTCATCCCCGGTGAATTTTGTGCCCATGCTGGCCTGCGGCGCATTTGCAGGGGTTATGACTGTGTTGATAAGGAATATAGGCATCTATGTTGATGGTGTAATTTATTCAATTTTGATTATGAATCTTATCTGTCCCATAATAGATAAGATCAGACCCAAAGCCCTGGGAAAGGTTGTATAAAATGCGTGAAATGATAAAAATGGTTGTGGTTTTAACACTGTTAAGCGCCTTTTCCGGCGGGCTCCTTGCTGCAGTTCGCGTCGGGACCAAGGACCAGATTGAGAACCAGGAATTGAAATTTGTCAAGGGACCGGTGATCATGGAGATATTTAAGGGAGCATCCAATGATCCGGTTCAAGATCGATTTAAAATTGTCGACGGAGATATTGAACGAATTTTTTTTGTAGGTATCTTTGACGGAAAAGCAAACAGGGTGATCCTTGAAGCATCAGGGGCCGGGTTTGCAGATACCCTTGGAGTGATGATCGGAATTGATGTGGATAATGATAAAATTATATCCGCAGGGGTGACCACTCACAAAGAGACCCCGGGGCTTGGAGCGAAAGCAAAAACTGATTCATCCTGGATAACCCAGTTTAGTGGCATGTCTGTTACGAAAGAGATAAAAATAACAAATGACGGCGGAAAAATTAATGCAATAAGCGGCGCCACTATAACTTCAAGAGCGGTTTGCCTTACAGCAACAGATGCCGGGAAAATTTACAGTAGACTAAAACCTCAAATTCAAGAAAAATTAAAAGACTTCACCAAATAGGGAGATAAAGATGGCTAAGTCTATCGCAAGTGAATTTACCAAAGGATTATGGAATGAGATACCCCCCTTCCGGCTGGTACTCGGCCTTTGTCCTGTATTAGGTGTGACAACGACAATGCAAAACGGTGTGGGAATGGGTCTTGCAACTACTTTTGTTCTCATCTGTTCAAATATTCTGGTCTCTGCATTACGAAATCTGATTCCGGGAAAAGTCAGAATTGCCTGTTTCATCATCATTATAGCTACCTTTGTTACTGTTGTTGAACTGGCAATGCAGGCATATGCCTACCAGTTGTTCCAGCAATTGGGAATGTTTATTCCCTTAATAGTTGTTAACTGCATAGTATTGGGTCGTGCAGAGGCCTTTGCTTTTAAAAACAATGTGATGCTTTCTGCAGCGGATGGTCTTGGCATGGGGATTGGCTTCACCCTTTCCCTTGGTGCTTTGGGCGGAGTTCGTGAAATTATCGGTACCGGCACCTTTTATGGAGCATCTTTGTTCGGGCCTTCATTCCAACCTTTTACCTTCATGGTTCAGGCACCAGGCGCTTTTGTCTGTCTGGGGCTTATGCTCTGCATTATGAACATGTTTGGCAGCAAATAGGAGAAAAAAATGGGGGATTATATAGTCCTGATAATAAGTTGTATATTTGTAAACAACATCCTTCTTGCCCAGTTTCTGGGAAACTGCCCCTTCTTTGGGACATCCAAGAAGATGGAAACGGCGATGGGTATGAGCATGGCCGTTGTTTTTGTTCTTGTAATGGCAGGAATGATAACATGGATGACAGAAGCATATATTTTAAAACCGTATAATCTGGAATATTTGAGAACTATCTCTTTTATTCTGGTTATTGCTTCACTCGTTCAATTTGTGGAGATGTTTTTAAGAAAATCAATACCAGGACTTTATGCGGGTTTAGGTATATTCCTGCCGCTGATTACAACAAACTGTGCTGTTATGGGTGTCTGTCTGATTAATATCAAAGAAGAATATTCATTCATGCAGGCCCTGGTTGCATCATTTGCTTATGCTGTGGGTTTTGGTCTTGCCCTTGTATTATTTGCAGGTGTACGGGAAAAAATTCTTATTGCCAGAGTTCCGAAACCCCTGCAGGACACATCAATAGCTCTCGTAACCGCAGGAATACTTTCGCTTACTTTTTTTGCGTTTAAGGGGATGGTCTAAATGATAGAAGCGGTATTGGTAATGCTTGGCATTGGCGCGGCATCCAGCCTCGTTTTAAGCATTGCATCAAAAGTATTTTATGTATATGAGGACCCTCGAATAGCTGAAGTGGAAGACTGCCTGGCAGGTGCCAATTGCGGCGGCTGCGGCTATGCAGGCTGTACAGCAGCAGCGGTTGCCATTGTTGAAGGTAATGCACCTGTTAACGTCTGTATCGTTTCAGATGCCGAAGGAATTGCCAGGGTAGCCGAAGTAATGGGGATGAACGTGGGGACGGCTGAGCCCTTATTGTCCCAGAATGAATGCAGGGGCGGCAACAGGGCTGAAACCAAATACCTTTATTCAGGAATTAATTCCTGCAGGGCTCTTTCTTCATTATTTGGAGGGAAAAGAGAATGTGCTAAAGGGTGTTTGGGCTTTGGCGATTGTATCAGGGCGTGTACCTTTGATGCCATTGAAATGGGAGAAGAGGGCTATCCTGTTGTTGATAATGAAAAATGTGTTGGGTGCGGGGCCTGTGAAAAAGCTTGTCCAAAAGATATTTTATCGATTAAAACCATGTCCCAGAGGCTTTTTGATTTTAATCAGACAAGTAATGCCCTGGCACCGTGCAGGCAGGAATGCCCTGCTCAGATAGATATTCCAAAGTATATTGCCCAGATTAGTACGGGTGATTACAAAGGGGCGGTTGAGACCATAAGACTGCGGAATCCTTTGCTTCTATCCTGCGGCAGAGTATGCCCCCATCCATGTGAAGATCTGTGCAGAAGAGGAATTGCAGATGATCCAGTATCCATAAATCAGCTAAAGAGATTTGTTGCCGATTATGAAATGAATTCCGGCATTAGATTCCCCATATCCTGTGCTTCTTCCACCGGGAAGAAAGTGGCTGTTGTGGGGGGTGGACCCGCAGGTTTAAGCTGCGCATATTTTCTGCGCAGGGTTGGGCACGATGTTGCAATATTTGAAGCCATGCCAAAACTTGGAGGAATAATCAGATACGGCATTCCGGAATATCGTCTTCCTAAAAAGGTTCTTGACTGGGAAATAGAAGGGATTTTGAATCTTGGAATAACATCCTATACTAATACCAGGCTGGGCCGGGATTTTACCATGGATTCCCTTATAGCTGCGGGTTATAGGGCAATATTCCTGGGAATAGGGGCATGGGAGGATTATAACCTTGGAATCGAGGGCGAAGATTTGACCGGCTCTTATAAGGGAATCGAATTTCTCTCTAAAGTTGCAATGGGAAAACCTGTTCAAATTCCGAAAAAAGCCGCTGTGGTGGGGGGAGGAAATTCGGCCATAGATTGTGTAAGAACTCTTCTTCGTCTTGGTGTCCCGGATGTATATATTGTTTATCGCAGAACCAGAAAGGAAATGCCTGCAAATGAAGTGGAAATTATTGCGTCTGAGCATGAAGGTGTAAAATTTGTTTTTCTGGCGGCTCCGGAAGCTGTAATTGGTGATGAAGATGGAAATGTCACCCATCTGGAATATAAAAAGATGGAGCTGGGAGAACCGGATGCCAGTGGAAGAAGACGTCCTGTTCCCATTGAAGGTTCAGAAACACGCCTTGAAGTTGATATGCTTATAACTGCAATTGGACAAAGGCCGGATGTCTCTTTTAAAAAGGATGGGAGGCGCCTGGATGATCTTGAAATAACCAGGTGGAATACCATAGATAACAATCCTGAAACACTTCAGACCACTGTTCCATATGTTTATACAGGGGGAGATTCCGCCACGGGTGCATCCCTGGTTGTAGATGCCATTGGAGGAGGCAGGATGGCAGCAAGGTCTATTGATCAATATCTGTCGGGCAAAGATGTAACACCTGTCCCGGAGGCTCTCTTAAAAGGTAAATATATTAATGGCTCTATTCTTAAAACTGTTTGCGGTATTCAAAAAAGCCCAAGGGTAAAAATGCCTGAACTTCCGGTGAAAACCCGGATCAAAACCATGGATGAAGTTGATCTGGTTATAGATGAAAAAGATGCTTTGCATGAGGCTGACCGTTGTTTGTCATGCTGTCTCTCCTGTTACAATAAGGATAAAGCTGCATAGCCGTCTGTTTTAATTTCCAGAGGGATAGTAACTTGATTATCCCCCTGGAAAATTTGTAAAATCAGTTCTGAACAAAAATGTCCGGTTTTCCCTGGTACATTATCTCTACCCTTCCAAATGTTTTTGCATTCTTTTATGCCGTAGACAAATCCATGGATTTTTAAATTATATAACAACTTAGGATCGTGGATTTTATAAATTACCTGTAATTACTTGTTCTTGTGCCCGTCTTCCGTGTTGCATCAATGGTTGCATACCCGGAGCATTTTGGGCACCCACAAGGGGATGCCCCTACGGCAATTTCGGGCACCCACAAGGGGATGCCCCTACGGCAATTTCGGCCATTAATGCAACACAGAAGACGGGCACAAGAACAAGTAATTATGAATAATTTATAAAATTCACGATTCTAACTTATCATCCCCCTGGAAATTAAAACAGACGGCTATGCAGCTTTATCCTTATTGTAACAGGAGAGACAGC
>DAOWMW010000065.1 GCA_030642865.1 Desulfobacteraceae bacterium | reverse complement strand
CGTTTTTTCTTTGTTTGGCCGGGAAACTTTAAATCGCATAAATCCATGGTTTATACGCAGTTTTTTTATAATTAAACCGTTAACAGTTTCTTTTTTTGGTTTCGTTTTTCCCTTTTGGTAAATTATTTGTAGCTCTTCATTTTGCACTTCTATTGTTTCATATGTAACGTAGCCAGAGGATGACGCAAATTGTACTTGCACACTTAATTCTAAATGCTTTAATGCTTCTCCCCATTCTTCATATGCTCGTCTTGTATCATAAATAGTATCTCCTCTTGATGCCTAACAAAAGGATACACCCAGTAAATAAATGGTTAAAAACCGAGAAATTGACCAGAATATAAAATGTGGTGCATTGAATTATTGCAATTGTTGATGGTAGGGGCACGGTGCGCCGTGCCCCTACGGAGGAACAATACGGCAACCGGTTATTGGTTCCATTCCAGCAATTATTCGTTCATTTTGTTCCGAATTTTTTGTAAAACCTGAAAAAAAAGTACCAACCCGAATATTTACGCTTTATCTGCTGAAAACCCTTCTAACTTATGAACTTCTACTTTGGGCACTGCATATTTCTTTTAGGCCAGACATACCCTTCAATCAAAACATCATTCCCGAACAGGGTTACATCAATATCCTGTATCTGGATACTATCTTTCATTAATGCCGGACCCAAACCATTACAAATCGATTTTCCGTTATTGCCACCAAGTATTTTAGATCCATAAAAAAAGTTTATCTTATCTACTATTTTTGCCTTAAAAGCAGATGCAATAACCTTCCCCCCCCCTTCTATCAAAAGGCTTGTAATATTAATGCTTCCCAGGTAATCGATTAAATGATCAAGGTCGATTAAAGCATTTTTAACAGGTGAATTTACGACCAGGGCTCCTTTTTTTTCAATCCTTTTTTTTTTATCTTTTGAAAAGGAATCCCCTGTTATGATAATTGTTTTTGAATTCGAATCCATCCCCAGTATTTTAGCCTCTTCAGGAATAGAAAGGTGGGTGTCGAGTATTACCCTTACAGGATCCAGGCAATTTATTCCATCCAGCCTGGTTGTCAGGGCTGGATCATCTCTTTTCACGGTATCGATTCCCACCATGATTGCATCACATAAATGCCTTAACCCATGGACATACTCCCTTGACTTTTCAGAAGTCACCCATTTTGAATCCCCGGTCATTGTCGCAATCTGCCCGTCTAAAGTTGCAGCACATTTTACAATTACAAATGGACGTTTAGTATTAATATATTTTATAAATATTTCATTCTGTTTTTTTGCCTCATTTTCACAGATACCTGTAGCAACCTCTACCCCGATATCAGTCAAAAAGTCGATCCCGCCACCTTGCACGTGGGGGTTAGGGTCCCGCATGGCTACGACTACACGTTTTATACCGGAGGATGCTATTTTTTTTGTACATGGAGGGGTGCGGCCAATATGATTGCAGGGTTCTAAAGTAACATACAAGGTAGCGCCATTGGCCAAAAGACCAGCATCATTAATTGCGTTAACCTCTGCATGGGCTTTCCCCACAGCCTCGTGAAAACCCTTTCCCACAATCTCGTTATCTTTGACAATAACAGCTCCCACCATGGGATTTGGAGATGTAAAACCTGCCCCCTGTTTTGCAAGGTCAAGAGCTATTTTTATAAAATATTCATCATTCATTATTCATTATTCATTTGAAAAATTATCAGGTCACTGCAGATTTTCAGTGTTATTCATGTGACGATTTAAAGTGTATTAAGCTCATTAACAAAATCATTTACATCTTTGAATTCTCTGTAGACAGATGCGAATCTCACATAAGCCACGTCATCAAGATCTTTAAGCCACGTCATTATCTTTTCACCTATCAGATAAGAGTAGTTCTCTTTTTCATCTATTTTCCGAAGGTCTTTTTCCAGTTCATCAAGAAATGTATCTATGACATTCATACTTATATTTCTTTTTTGACAAGCCTTCTTAATCCCTGAAGAAAGTTTCTCACGCAAAAAGGCCTCTCTGCGGCCATCTTTTTTTATTACCATTAAGGGGTTTTGTTCCACATATTCATAGGTGGTAAAACGTCCGCCGCATGCAATACATTCTCTGCGCCTGCGAATTGCAATTCCATCTCTGCTGAGCCTGGAATCGATAACTTTATTATTAATCTGTTTGCAAGACGGGCACTTCATGACTTCTCCACGCTTTTTTAATAAAATTATTCGACCTGTGCGGTTAGCTGTCAGGTGTTATCTTTAGGATTCGATCAAAAATAAATTGGCAATTTTAAGTGTTGAGGCGCCTGCCTGACAAGGCGTAAAACCGCAGGAATATCAAGATATTTATACGTTTTCGTAACGCAGTCAGGCAGGATGGATCGACACTTAAAATGCTAAGTTATTTTTGATCGAGTCCTAAGGATCGTAAATTTTATTAATTACCCGCAATTACTTGGTCTTGTGTCCGTCTTTCGTGTTGCATCAATGGATCACGACTCCCTGCAAGTATGCAACCGTTGATGCGCCTTTAAGACGACCACAAGCCCGGCGCGTAATTACGGGTAATTTTTATTTCATCCCCAATCCTAACTCTGCTCGCTTCATGCCTGTTGTGATACTCAAATCAGTGTAGTTGAATAGTTACATCGAATCTTGGTCATAGTTTAATTTCCAATGGATATTTCGGGAATGCAGAAACGTATTTCCAAAATATTTTAATGATATAACTATATAATGTTATAACAATATTTTATAAAAAATTTTCCGCGGTTTCCTCTATTTAGTCCAAGTGCCAAGGCGGCCCACTGTGAATTGATCTTTATTATCCGGTATGTTGATTTCATAAAACAGATCACGGCCGAAAATATTTTTCCCCGAGGATCTAAGGACTGTGGCATGATCTGTTTTATTATCGTAAAAAAGATGCATGTTGCTTGACTGGGTCACATTATTACCCCATTTCATAAACTGGCACATGAAGGATCCGGTCTTCCAGTATTCTCCCGCGATATCCCACATAAGTTTATATTGCGACCAAAGGGTCTTTTTATCAAGCCAGAACTCCATCTTTCCCATATTATAATACGGATCTTTAGGTTTGGCTTCAATTATATAAAATTTTCTCGGGACCCAAACAGATGTAACAGGGGACCATGGAACCTGGGTCTGTCCCTTAACCTGCCACCCTGTTTTAATGCCCGGGACATCAGTTACAGCCTTCCAGCGGCCATCGCTTTCTTGCCCCATCATTGTATAATTTTCTGTACAAAATTTGGCAATACACATCAAACCTGTTTTTTCTTTAAGATACTTCCACTTCATGGCCGATGTATGTCCCAGCCAGCCGTTACCATCATCTATGGTAAAGTCTGAACCCATAAAAGGATCAGATCTGTTTGCACCAGACATTCTTTTGGTTCTTCTGATTGCTGGAATATAAACATAAAGCTGATCTTCAGATCCGTCTGTTTTTCTATATGTCAGTTGAGCTGTGCCCGCCACATCATATGGTGCTATAACAACTGTAGCTTCCATGAAGAGCATTCCTGAAGCATTACCATCGTTTTTTGTCTGCTGTGTTCCCCAGAAATTATATCTGTAATAATTATTGGATATAACTCTTTCGAATCCTTTTGCTCCTATCCATTCAACCGTAAAAGGACCCATGAAAATACCGTCTCTTCCCCTGTTAATATCCCTGTTATGACTAAGTTTTATTCCTGCGGTGGGATCTTTTTTTAAATCTATGTCAGGAAAAGGGTACCCATAGACCCATTTGGGAAAATTGCCCGTTGCAGTTTCAATAACATTACCGTTGGCATGCAGGGTATATTTCCCCTTATTATGCTTGAGGCCATATTGATCCCACTCATCATCGGAGCTGGCATCGTACTTAAAGCTCTCTATATTCATTATAACCTTTCCTTCCTTTACCCATTTTTCCATATCAGCAGGAACAAGCCCTTTGATTTTTTCCCAGTTATTTTTTCCTATTACATCTCCGGGTTTAAGATTTGTTTCCTCAAACAGCGCCTGCTGATTCTCTTTCCACTGGGGATCATAGGCATTGGATGAAGATACTGTGAAAAGGATAAATAAAGAAAAGACAAGATTAGTCAATAGAAAATTTTTGATCATCAAAACGACCTCCTGTAAATGTGAAAATTAATAAATGCTTTTCAAACAAAAATTTCAGAAAAACTCTTTAAAAGTAAAGGTTCAATTTCAATACTTTGTGGTTAATGCTCTGAGTTATTAAAGGGGTACCAAACGTTATAGTTTTGAAGTGATTATGCGAACAGCTATTTTAAAACCCGATTTGATTTAAAAAACGGCTAATTTTCAAACAATTTATACAGTGAAGTAGAAAAAATAAAAATTAATGCTTTAAAATGGTTGCCCTTGTTTTCAGATTTAAGCGCGAAAACAAGGGGCTTAGGATTAATCTATATTTTATTTTGTCCAGGTATTAAGCCGGCTTACTGAAAATTTTTTCTTCAAATCTTTTATATTATATTCATAAAACAGGTCCCTTCCAAAAATATTTTTCCCCGAAGATCTGAGAACTGTGGAATGGTCTGTTTTTACATCATAAAAATGATGCATATTACTCGACTGGGTAATTTTGCTCCATTTCATATACTGCATCATAAAAGATCCGGTTCTCCAGTATTCTCCGGCAATATCCCACATGAGTTTATATTGACCCCAGAGGGTTTTTTTATCAATCCAGAATTCCATCTTTCCCATGTTATAATAGGGATCTTCAGGGAGGCATGTAACAATATAAAATTTTCTGGGAGCCCAAATACATGTTACAGGGGACCATGGGGCCTGTGTAGAGCCCTCGACCTGCCAGCCGGTTTTGATCCCTTCAACATCACTTGATGCTTTCCAGGAACCGTCGCTTTTCTGGACCATGCGGGTATAATCTTGCGCACTGTATTTGGAAATGGACATCAGTCCTATTTTTTCTGTAACATATATCCATTGCATGGCTGATGTGTTTCCCATCCAGCCGTTACCATCATCTATGGTAAAATCCGACCCCAGAAAAGGATCAGATCTATTTGCTCCTGACATTCTTTTGGTTCTTCTTATTGCTGGAATATAGACATAAAGCTGATCATCCGATCCGTCTATTTTTCTGTAGGTAAGCTGAGCTGTTCCGGAAAGATCATATGGTGCTATAACAACCGTAACCTCCATAAAGAGGAGATTCCCGTCGTTTCCACCAATCTTTGCCTCATGTGTTCCCCAAAAATTATACCGGTAATAATCATTTTGAAGAACTCTTTCAAATCCTTTGTTACCAATCCATTCAACTGTAAAGGGACTTTTCATACTCCCTTCCCGTCCTCTGCCAATATCCCGATTATGCATAAGTTTTATTGCGGCATCAGGGTCTTTTTTAAAATCTATATTGGGAAAGAGCTCTCCAAATGCCCATTTTGGATTTTTGCCGATTGCTGTTTCTATTACAACCCCTTCTTTATCAAGGGAATATTTGCCAACATTATGTTTAAGGCCATATTCATCCCATTCCTTGTTATTGCTGGCATCATATTCAAATTCTCCTATATTTATTATGACTTTGCCTTCCCTGACCCATTTCACCATATCGTCAGGTATAAGCCCTTCAACCTTTTGCCAGTTATCCTTTTGTATTACATCTCCTGGCTTCAGGCCTATTTTTTCGAACATTTTGCTTTGATTCGCTTTCCAATCAGGATCCTCGGCGTTTACTGCTGATGTCAAACAAAATGCCATAAATCCAACTATAATGCTGACTTTAATACAACTTTTTACCATTTATCAATCCTCCTAAAAAATAATATTGAAAACAGGACAGCTCAAATTTTTATAAAAAAATACGAGCATGAAAAAAAGATACTTTGTTTGTTACAACGTTATTATATACTTATATATGTTATAATATCATAATAAATTTTTATATGCAGGTCAAGGTTAAATCGATTCTTATTTATGACTCACGAGTTATGCTTATAATCAAAAAAAAGAATCGCTGGTAAAATGATGACACCAGATTTGGCGGTTTTTAACAAATGTTTTTTCTGGAAAATATTTTTTGCAGATCTCAAGAGACTCAGGGCAGCGGGGATAAAAACTGCATCCCGATATTTTTTTGGAGAAAGAGGGTGTTTCAGGTTTAATAACAAGCTTTTTTTTTTTGGATAGTGGCCTGTAAGGGAGAGGTATAGCGTTGATAAGTGCTTTTGTATAAGGGTGGAGAGGGGCAGCGATTATTTCAGAGGTGGAGCCGTACTCCACAAATTTTCCCATATACATTACAGCCAGCCGGTCAGAGATATGGCTTACCACGCTTAAATCGTGGGTGATAAAAAGATAGGAAAGTTTATAAGATTTTCTCAAATCGAGAAGAAGATTAATTATCTGGGCCTGCACGGAAACGTCAAGGGCACTTACAGGTTCATCGCAAATAATAAAATCGGGTCTTAATGAGATGGCCCTTGCTATATTTATACGTTGCCGCTGCCCCCCTGAAAATTCATGGGGGTAGCGAAATATCATTTTTTTATCCATCCCCACCTCTTTGATCAGTTTTTCAGCATCTTTTTGTTTTGATTTTTTCAGCATCTTAAATCTGACCAGTCCTTCTGATACAATATCCTGGATATTCATCCTGGGATTCAATGAAGAAAAAGGATCCTGGAAAATAATCTGCATTTTTTTTCTTAAACTGATTAAATCACGGTTCCCACGGGATAAAAGATCTTTTCCATAAAAATCGGCTTTCCCTGATTTGGCTTTTTCAAGCCCCAGGAGGGTTCTGCTTAAAGTGGTCTTGCCGCATCCTGATTCGCCCACAAGACCCAGAATTTCACCTTTTTTTATCTGAAAAGAGACTCCATCAACAGCTTTAACATAATCTACTGTTTTTGAGAGGATCCCCTGCTTTACAGGAAACCATGTTTTTAAATTTTTTACATTAAGCATGGTATGTTATACCTCCACAAAGATTACTTTCAGGGTTCAATTTTCACCACAGCTCAGCCCTGGCATATGATGGCCAAAACTGGAACAACGGTTAATCATCATAGAGGATGGGCTTAAAACAGGCGGCCATATGTCCTGGTTCTATTTCTTTTAATTCTGGATTTTCAGTTTGGCATTTTTTTTCGGCAAAAGAACATCGATTATTAAAATTGCACCCCCGGGGATAAAAAAGAGGTGAAGGTACCTGTCCAGGGATCGATTTCAATCGTTTTTTTTTTATATTCAACCCTGGAATTGATTCTAAAAGGCCCTT
>DAOWMW010000098.1 GCA_030642865.1 Desulfobacteraceae bacterium | reverse complement strand
GGCAGGATGGATCGACGCTTAAAATGTTAAGTTATTTTTGAGCGAGCCCTTAGCTCACTGATATTCTGTTTCGCCCATCTTCTTTAGATTTATACATTGCACCATCCGCCCTTTTTATAAAGGATTCTCTCTCTTCATTCCGCAAATATTGGGAGACTCCTGCACTTATGGTGACTGTGACATGGACTTTATCATTTGCAGGATATAATTTTTCTTTTTCCATGGCAGCCCTTAAGCGTTCAGCCACTATATATGCTTCCATCTTTTTTGTCCCTGGAAGGAGGAGGATAAATTCTTCCCCCCCGTACCTGTAGGCCGAATCCATATTTCGTAAATGCGACGTGATTATCCTCCCCAGCTTCATCAGAACTTTATCCCCCTCCAAATGCCCGTAAGAATCATTATACAGCTTAAAATTATCTATGTCCAAAAGTACAATACTAAGAAAATGATTATACCTGTTTGATCTTTCTATTTCCAGGCTCACCTGATTAAAAAAGTGTCTGGAATTATTTAAATCAGTCAGGGGATCCGTGATTACCAGTTTTTCCAGTTTCTTTATCAGTAAAGCCCGCTCTTTTCGCAGCTGCCGCTCCTTGATCACCCGTTTTAGCCTTATGAGGAGTTCATAAAAATGTACAGGCTTAAAAACAAAATCATTTGCCCCTTTGTCAATAGCATCTTTGTAGGAATATTTTTCTGTTTGTCCTGTAATTACAATAACATCAGCTTTATATTCTTTTTTTATAAGAGCTGTCAGAGCAAGTCCGTCCATTCCAGGCAAGTCAATATCTGTTATTACCACATCAACAGATTTAATTTTTAACAGATCAATGGCATCTTGAGCGTTGGAGGCCACAAAAACAATAATTTTAAATTTTTCAAAAAAATCACGCAAAGGATCCTGAATATAGGGGTCATTATCAACAATCAAAATACGGGGAATAATTTTATTAGTTTTAAATGGCATATTGGCGTATGGTTGACAGGATTTAGTCTAAAATGATAAAATTACCATAAAAGAGGCAACTCTTCAATGTAACTTTTTCGACCTGTGCGGTTAGCTGTTAGCTACCTTACTCCTGAAAAGCTGTAATAAAAACAAAATTTTTTTTTAACCACCTTGCTGACATAAACCAGCAACAGGCTTGTAAATCCTGGAAACATAAGTTAATATTTCAAAAATCTGGGTTGCGGGCACCGCCTGCTTTAGCTAATAGCTAACTGCTAACCGTATAGCTTGAACTTTTTAAATAAATTCGTACAAACAACGCACAAATGCACCCACAGGTAAAATAATCACGTCAGGCGACTTAACCAATCTTTACTTTTCAATAGTATGTGAGATATAATCTGTCAACCAAGATTAACTAAATAATGATGGCTCAATGAAAAATATAAGAAATTTTAGTATAATTGCACACATTGATCATGGCAAATCAACCCTGTCAGACAGGCTTATTCAGGCAACAGGGCTCGTATCTGACAGGAATTTTCAGGATCAAATACTCGACAATATGGATATTGAACGGGAAAGGGGAATAACAATAAAAAGCCAGACAGTACATCTTTCATATGAAGCTGAAGATGGGCATACCTATTCTCTGAATCTCATAGATACACCAGGACATGTCGATTTCACCTATGAAGTTTCACGAGCCCTTGCCTCATGCGAAGGCGCTCTCCTCCTCATAGACGCAAGCCAGGGTGTCGAAGCCCAGACCCTGGCCAATCTTTACCTTGCCGTGGAACATGATTTGGAAATAATTCCGGTAATTAATAAAATAGACCTCCCCTCAGCTGATATTGAAAGAGTAAAAAAACAGATTAAAGAAGACCTCGGGCTTGACCCTGAAACGGCTGTGCTGGTATCAGCAAAGGAAGGTACCGGAATCGAAACCCTCCTTGAGGTCATTGTACAAAAGCTTCCTCCTCCAGTGGGAGATTTAAACGCTCCCTTAAAAGCCCTGATTTTTGATTCCCATTACGATCCTTTTAGAGGGACCATCGTTCATATACGAATTGTTGATGGAAGACTCAAGCCCAAAGAGAAGATCCGGTTCATGTCCAATAATGCTCTCTACAGTATTGAGGAGAGCGGTTTTTTTGAAATAGAGCGGGTTAGCCGCCCTGGGCTTTGTGCCGGGGACGTGGGTTATCTTATTGCGGGAATAAAAACGGTGAGTGACACAAAATGCGGCGATACCATAACATTGGCAAGTAACCCGTGTGAAAAACCGGTAACGGGATTTACAGAAGCCAAACCTGTGGTTTTTTCATCTATATATCCTGTTGCATCTGATGAATACGTTGATCTTGTCGATGCCCTTGAAAAACTTAAATTAAATGATGCTTCATTAATTTACGAAAAAGATTCTTCTGCAGCTCTGGGATTCGGGTTCAGATGCGGTTTTCTGGGGCTTCTTCACTTAGAGGTTGTTCAAGAGAGACTGGAACGTGAATATGGGATTTCTCTTATTATTACAGCCCCCACAGTCAGCTACAGATTATTTCTAAATGATGGTTCCCAAATAACCATTGATAACCCTGCGCTCTATCCTGACCCGACAGTGATCGATTATACAGAGGAGCCGTATATAAAAGCTTCAATAATTGTTCCTGATCGATATATGGGCTCTGTTATGAAACTTTGCATGGAACGAAGGGGAATTAACAAAAATTACCAGTATCTCACAAGTAACAGGCTTGAAATGATATTTGAGATCCCCCTGGCCGAGGTAATATTCGATTTTTATGACAAGCTCAAATCGATTACACAAGGCTATGGATCCTTTGATTATGAGATGATTGATCACAGAAAGTCCGACCTTGTAAAACTTGATTTTCTGATAAATTTTGACCGTGTTGATGCATTATCCCAGCTTGTTCACAGGAATAATGCCGAGGCAAGAGCAAAAAAAACCTGCGAGAAACTGCGTGAAAGTATTCCAATGCAGATGTTTAAAATAGCAATTCAGGGAGCCATTGGAGGAAAAGTTATTGCCCGCAAAACTATTTCGGCGTTTAGAAAAGATGTTACAGCAAAATGTTATGGAGGGGATATTTCAAGGAAAAGGAAATTACTTGAAAAACAAAAAAAAGGAAAAAAGAGAATGAAGATGGTGGGACAGATAATGGTGCCCCAGGCGGCATTCCTCGCTGTTTTAAAAACTGAAAACGACTAGTATTTAAATTGTAACTATTCAGCCAGTATCTACAGCAACAGGTATAATCTTATTAAAACATTGAAAAGCTCACGTATAAGAGGTCATAAAGAAAAAACCTGCCCTAGACCTTAAATTGCTCCACAGGAAATTTTATGAATAAAACAATTGCCGAAAAAATATTTGATTCACATTTTGTTGATAATCCTTCAGATGATATTCATGTTATACGTATAGATGCTGTATTTTGCCATGAAATTACAACTCCCGGGGCAATAACTGACCTTGCGGCCAGACACAAAGACAGGGTCTTTGATCCTTCCAGAATCAAGGCTGTCATTGATCATGTTTCACCTGCAAAAGATTCAAAGACAGCTCTCCAGGGAAAAATTTTAAGGGACTGGACAAAAAAGCATGGAATCAAGGATTTTTTTGATATAGGACAAAATGGTGTATGCCATGCAATTTTTCCTGAAAAAGGGTTTGTCCGCCCTGGATATACAATAATCATGGGGGATTCCCATACCTGCACCCATGGAGCCTTTGGCGCGTTTGCCGCAGGTGTCGGGACCACAGACCTTGAAGTGGGAATTCTAAAAGGCGTTTGTGCTTTTCATTACCCTGTTACCATTAAAATAAACATAACCGGCAAACTGGGCAAGGGTGTCTGTGCCAAAGATGTTATCCTTTCCATAATCGGCAAAATAGGGGTAAACGGAGCAACAGACAGAGTAATAGAATTTACAGGACCTGTTGTTGATGAAATGAGTATGGATGCCCGAATGACCCTGTGCAACATGGCCGTTGAAGCCGGCAGCACCTGCGGCATATGCTCCCCTGATACAAAAACAGTCGATTATCTGTGGGATTTCATTAAGGATGAGTACCCGTCAAAACAGGATGCTCTCCAGGCATTTCAAAAATTTACACCTGATCCTGATGCAAAATATGAAAAAATCATTGAGCATGATGTAACTTCCCTGGAACCCCAGATAACCTTTGGATACAAGCCAGATCATGTAAAAAATGCAAGGGAATTAAGCGGGATTAAAGTAGATCAGGTATATATTGGCTCATGCACCAACGGCAGGCTGGAGGATCTCCGCATGGCTGCAGAAATAATAAAGGGGAAAAAAATCGCAAAGCATCTCCGATGCATTGTTTCACCTGCAACTCCCAAGGTTTACATGGATGCCCTGGAAGAAGGGATAATCAAAACATTCATGGAAGCCGGCGTCTGTATAACAAATCCCACATGCGGCGCATGTCTTGGCATGAGCAATGGCGTGCTGGCCGAAGGTGAAATCTGCCTGTCAACAACAAACAGAAATTTTAACGGCCGCATGGGAAAAGGCGGGATGGTACACCTTGCGAGCCCGGCTACGGCAGCCGCAACAGCAATAGCCGGATATATTACTCAAAATTAATTGTAACTATTCAGCCAGTATCTACAGTAACAGGCTTGTAAAGTCTGGAAACATAAGTTAATGTTTCAAAAATTTGGTTTGCGGGCACCACCCGCTTTATTTCAGAATTCCGCCTGAAGGCGGAACTCCGAGATAGATACCGTCAGTTTAGAGTTCCGCCTTCAGGCGGTTCCTTTAGAACCTTACTCCTGAAAAGCTGTAATAAAAAACAAAGAGACTAATCCATGAAAAATTTTAACGGAAAAGTTCTTTTCCTTGACAGATCAGATATCAATACAGATGAAATAATTCCAGCTGAATATCTAACAGAAATCGACAAGGGGACACTTAAACCACACCTCCTGGAAAGCCTTATGCTGGATAGTTTTTCCCATATTTCGGATATTAATGGAAAAAGTATTATAATAACAAGGACAAATTTCGGCTGCGGCTCATCAAGGGAACATGCGCCCTGGGCTTTGGAGGTAAACGGAATTAATATGGTAATAGGTGAGAGCTTTGCCAGAATTTTTAAACAAAATATGTTCAACTGCGGCATGATGGCGGTGGAACTCTCTTCGGAAACAATTGACGGGCTTTTTGAGCAATTTGCTGGCAGCGACACATTTCTTGAAACTGATCTTGACAAAAATATTCTCATAATAAAAAACGGTAAAGATAAAAACAAAATACCTTTTTCAATATCCGACTTTAATCGCGCACTTGTCAAAGCGGGGGGATGGGTTGAATATGCTGATTCAAAATATTGAAAAATGGGTTTTTGAAAATTAATTTTTCCTGGCAGTGTCCGGTTAAAATCTTAGGGTTCGCCCAAAAATAAATTACCCATAATTGCGCCGGGCTTGTGGTCGTCTTCAAGGCGCATCAATGGTTGCATACTCGGAGCATTTTGGGCACCCACAGGGGGGATGCCCCTACGCAATTTTGGCCATTGATGCAACACAGAAGACGGGCATAAGAACAAGTAATTATGGGTAATTTATAAAATTCACAATCTTAAGTTATAAAAGCGTATATAAAATTTTTTGATTAATTGGAGAAAATGTTATGAGAATTATATTCTTTGCC
>DAOWMW010000272.1 GCA_030642865.1 Desulfobacteraceae bacterium | reverse complement strand
TCTGAACTACAGTCCAGCTACTTCTTCCTTCCCCAACAATTCATCCAGCATGAGGGCTCTTTGTTCATCCTCATATTCAACTGCCACCACCAGACCTTCCCATGGGTGAACGCTGTCACCATTTATTTTAAACAGACTGTCTAACCGGATCAGGGAAAGAAGATTTCCCCGGCACATTATCATTTCTCCTTTCCCCTTGACAGTAGAGCATTGCTTTTTATCCGGCCTTAATGCCTCAAGAATAGATAAAGCAGGTATAATATACTTTGTTTTGCCTACCCTGACCACCATGCCCTCTATAATGGCAAGGGTGAGTGGAAGACTTATTGTAAATGTCGAGCCTTTGCCCTGACTGGAATCAATTTCCACATGTCCTTTTAATTTTTCGATTGCCTTTTTAACAACATCCATCCCGACACCCCGGCCGGAGATATCCGTCACCTCTTTTGCTGTGGAAAACCCAGGCCTGAAAATCAGATTATAAATTTCAGAATCCGTTAATTTGTTTCTATCATTTACAAGACCGCTTGATTCGGCTTTGTCCAGTATCCTCTCTTTATCCAGCCCCCTGCCGTCATCCTTAATTTCAACGACAATTTTACCGCCTTGATGATATGCCCGCAAAAACACAGTGCCGGTCTTAGGCTTTCCAGCCGCTTCCCGTTCATCAGGTGTTTCAATGCCGTGGTCAACAGAATTGCGGATCATGTGCACCATGGGCTGATACAATTCTTCCACTACATTTCTGTCAATTTCCGTGTCTTCTCCCGACATTTTAAGGGCTACTTTTTTCCCGGAATTTTTAGCGAGATCCCTTACCAGTCTCACCATCTTCTGGAACGTGACTTTTATAGGCACCATGCGCATGGACATAGCTGTTGTCTGCAAACCTGAAGTAATCTGCGCCAACTGGTTCAGGTTCCGGTATAACTGCTGATCATTTTCAGAAATAACGGAAATATTTTGTCTTAACATTGCCTGGGCAATAACAAGTTCTCCTGTCAAATCCACCAGATTATCCAGTTTTTGCGTATCCACCTTGACGTGATGTTCAGCCTGCTGATTCCCAGACTTTTTTTGTTCCCGCAAAGCGGAAATTATTTTTTCAGGCCCTGTTTTTTTTTCTTTGACAAGTATCTCGCCGATCTTGTTATCCGGTTCGCTTTTTTGTATTTCAAGGGCCTGGTCAAGATCATTGGTGTTTATTTCCCCTTTTTGAATTAACATTTCACCGATAAGCGGTTTTTCAGGCAGATCTTTGAAGGCTGCAATCTCATCAAGTCTGGCTGTTAAAGAGGAAGTATCCAGCCCCTTGTCTAAAGGCCCTCCTGTTTCCAGCCCCTCCCGCACATCCTCAACCATTTTTTTGAGTACATCAGTTACTTCAAGGATAATATCAATGATCTTGTCCTGTATTATAATTTCCTTGCTCCTGGCTTTATCCAGCAAACTCTCAGCGCTGTGCGCCAGCTTGTTTATACTGTTCAGGTTAACAAATCCCGAAACCCCCTTTATGGTATGAAATGGCCTGAAAATTGAATCTATTATATTCATATCATCAGGATTCTCCTCAAGCTCCATAAGGCTGATTTCAATGGAGGCAAGCCCCTCAAGAGACTCTGTTACAAAATCTTCAAGTATTTCCCTGTCATCTTCATCCAACTCCTGTGCAGGTTCAGCCTCAGGCGGGCAAGCACAAGGGATTGCCCCTGCATCAGCCTGTTCGCTTTCGTCCGGCATATATGAAAATTTACTGTTTTCAATGGCGGAATCTGTGACATCAGCCTGTTTGTATTTGGTTTCAGACTTCTTGAAACCGAGTTTTTCCAGCACAGGAGAAATATCTTCCTTGAACTCCTTTTGATTGTTTAAAGAATGATAAAAAGACTGAATTAAGGCGATGCCTTCATCCAGTGGCTCTGTTTTATCTGTTTCCCTTAACATTAATTTTTCAAGATATCCCTTAAATGCTTGTATAAGTTCGACAAATACCGGTTGGCTGATTTTTTCGGAGCTTTCCTCTATCTTGTCGAGGCAATTCGAGATATTTCCAAGAGCCGGAATATCCTGGCTGTCCAGAGTTACCACTTCAAGGGCTATTATCTCAAGATTTCTGTTTATCTCTTCCATAAACTCCGGCATATCATCGATGCTCCTTTCAGTTCCAAAATTGATAAAAACCCGGTTAACATAAATCGTATGGTTTTAATCCGGCATGATGATGACCCAAAGGTCATCATCATGCATTTTAAAAATATGGATTAAAAATCTTTAAAATCATCATCCATAGGGATTATCTGCTCAGGGATTATTTCCCGTGCTTTATTAACAGTTATTTCCATTCCTTTACTTTTTTTCACCGGAACGGCTGACTCCCCGGCTAAATACCTTGCCGGTTTTTTGCCTCCGGCATAGTTTTTTCCAGCCCCGCCTACCATTGCCATGAGTTCACCAACCATGCTTTTCATCTCCTGGGCATGGGCATTCAATTCTTCTGAAGCGCTGGCTGATTCTTCAGCATTGGCTGCATTCTGCTGAGTCACCTTGTCCGTTTCGGTAACGGCTATATTCACCTGCCCTATACCCTGGGACTGTTCATTGGAGGCTGCCGAGATTTCGCCCACAAGTTCCCCGACCTTTGAGGTGCTTCCCACAACCTTTGCAAATTCATTGTTGGT
>DAOWMW010000201.1 GCA_030642865.1 Desulfobacteraceae bacterium | reverse complement strand
GAAGGAAAAGCAGGGACCCTGATAGATTTTTTTTCCGGACAAAGGGATATTAAGAGGAAGTCCATAAGAGTTCTCCATAATTTAAGTTTTGTTGAAGATCCCACCAGGGTGTTTCGGGCCATAAGATTTGAACAGCGTTTTGGTTTTGCTATAGGCAAATTAACATCAGGTTTGATAAAAAATTCTGTGAAAATGGGTATTGTTGCAAAACTCAGCGGACGAAGGGTATTTTCGGAAATTCGCCAGATACTTGAAGAGGAAAACCCCCTGCCTGCCATAAACAGGCTTGCTGATTATAATCTTCTTAAAGTTATTCATCCTTCTTTAAGGTTAACTAAAAAGTTGATAGATCTGTTGTGTTCAATTAGAAATGTGATTTCCTGGTTTGAATTGCTTTTCCTGGAAGAATCGTATATGAAATGGTCTGTTTATTTTCTGGCCATTATCAGCAGCACAAAAAAAGAGGGCTCAGAGAAAATTTGCCGGAGATTTGATTTTTTGCCGGAGCATGAAAAAATGTTCTCCATAGATCGCTTTGAGGCAATGAAGACTCTCGCATGGCTGGAAAGGAGTCTCCCTGTGAAAAACAGTCTTATTTACAGAAATCTTGCTGTTTATGAAACCGAATTAATTTTATATATGATGGCTGTGGCAAAGCGAAAAAATACAAAAAAAAGAATATCAAAATATTTTACTGACTTTAGATATGTGACTATTTCGCTAACAGGCAAGGATTTAATAGAAATGGGCTTTATACCGGGGCCGCTGTTTCGGGAGATTTTTCAGGCTGTTTTTGACGCAAAATTAAATGGGACTGTAAAAACAAAAAAAGACGAATTTGAGTTCGCACGCAATTATGTTTGATAATATTGATATTAATCAGGCGGCCATGATGCTTACTGCACTTATTTTTGCAGTAACCATCCATGAGGTTGCCCATGGCTCGGCTGCTTATATGCTGGGAGACGATACTGCAAAGCAGGCGGGGAGACTGACACTTAACCCCTTAAAGCATATTGACTTAATAGGTTCGGTTTTTATTCCCATTGGTCTGCTTATCTCAGGATCTCCGGTTATTTTTGGATATGCCAAGCCTGTTCCTGTTAACTTTGCCAGAATCAACAATTCCAAAAAAGGGATTACCCTTGTTGCCTCGGCCGGAGTAGTGGTAAATTTGTGTTTTGCTGTTATATGCGGGTTTTTTTTTAAAATAATGTATAAATTTGAGCCTGCATGGAGTCAGACTTTTTTTAATCTGGTATTAGTAGATCTTTTTTATTTTTTCTTTTACAGTGTAATTATAAATTCAGTCCTTGCGGTTTTTAATCTTATACCCATCCCCCCCCTTGACGGAAGCAGAATTGTTTCTGTGTTTCTCCCCCCTTTTCTGGGGAGAATATACGCTCGCATTGAACGATTTGGCATATTGATTATTTTTTTATTGCTCATAACAAATCTTTTGGACAAGATTCTTCTATTCTTTATTAATCCAATTACAAATGCTCTTCTTGGCATATAGTATTGACTCGCAAATTTATACATTGCAAACCATGCAGCCGGCTTTTGCAGGTTTGTAGAATTTTTGCGGGAAGGAATTTAAATGACGAAAAAAAAACGTATATTAAGCGGAATGCGCCCCACGGGACCCCTCCATCTTGGTAATCTCCATGGCGCCCTTGCAAACTGGATTAAAATCCAAAATGAGTATGACTGCTTTTTTTTTATAGCCGATTGGCATGCTTTAACCAGTGATTATGAAAATACGGGTTCCATTGGTAAAAACATTGATAATATGATGATAGACTGGCTCAGCGCGGGGCTGTCCCCTGACTTGTGCACCATGTTTGTCCAGTCCCAGGTTAAGGAGCATTCGGAGCTGTTTCTTTTGCTTTCAATGATTACTCCGGTTCCCTGGCTGGAGCGGAACCCCACATATAAAGATCAGATCGTACAGATGGGGAACAAGGACCTTTCCACATTCGGATTTTTAGGTTACCCTGTTCTTCAGACAGCAGACATTATTCTGTACAAGGGAGATAGTGTCCCTGTGGGAGTGGATCAGGTTCCCCATATTGAAATAGCAAGGGAAATAGTAAGAAGGTTCAACTATCTTTTTGACGATGTATTCCCTGAACCTGAGGCAGTATTAACAGAATCTCCCAAAATTCTTGGTATTGACCGGCGTAAAATGAGCAAGAGTTATAATAATGCCATCTATTTATCAGATACTCCTGATGAGGTCATGTCAAAAATTTCAAAGATGATAACAGATCCCCAGCGGGGAAGAAAAAGTGATCCTGGAAACCCTGATATCTGTAATGTTTTTGAATTTCACAAGCTCTACAGCAGCTCTGATACAGCGGAACAGTTAAACAAAGAATGCCGCACCGCTGGAATCGGATGCGTGGAGTGTAAAAAAATCATGGGGAAAAGCCTTTTGAATTTTTTGGAACCGATTCATGACAAGAGAAAAGATTATGAAAGCAGACCTGATTTTATTGCAGATATAGTTGCAGCAGGATGCAGCAAAGCCAGGGAAATAGCGCAAAAGACAATGGAAGAGGTGAGAGCTGCTGTAAAAATATAGTAGAGACAAGGCATGCCTTGTCTCTACGTCAAAAAAAGACTAAATGTAATATGTATTATCATGATACCTGCTATATCCTCCCCCTTGCCCTGATTCTGGATCTGATCCTGGGAGATCCCCGCTTTTTACCCCACCCCATTAGATGGATGGGTTCCGCTATTTTATTTTTTGAGGTCAAATTTAGGAAATTTTCCATGGGAACCGTTTTCCAGGGTGCTTTTTTTGCGGTTTTTTTGATCTTCACGACCTGGGTTTTTACCTTTATCCTGGTTAAGCTTTCTGTTTTTTTTCATCCCGCAGCAAAATATCCCGTGAGTATTATTCTGATCTATTACACTTTAAGTTCAAGATCTTTGGAAAAATCGGCCATGAATGTTTTTTTTGCTTTAAAGACCCAGGGGCTGGATGCTGCAAAAAACAGTCTGAAACTGATTGTTGGAAGAGATGTTGAAAATCTTACAGAAAAAGGGGTTAGCAGTGCAGCAGTTGAGACAGTCGCCGAAAATCTGGTGGACGGTTTTATATCTCCCCTGTTTTATGCTGCCATAGGGGGTGCTCCCCTTGCCATGGCGTACAAAATGGTTAATACTCTTGACTCTATGATTGGATACAAAAATGAAAAATATATGGATTTTGGTAAAACAGCAGCCCGTATTGATGATATTGCAAATTATATTCCTGCCAGACTTTCTGTTCTGGTAATCGGACTGGCTGCACAGATGCTTTCAAAAAAAGGCTCCTGCGTTATTAAAACCGCTTTTAAAGAAGGGGCAAACCATACAAGCCCCAATGCCGGATTGCCGGAAGCATCCTTTTCCGGCTCCATGGGGGTAAAACTCGGGGGACCCGGTTATTACCATGGGAAACTCGTATCCAAGCCGTTTATTGGAACAAAATTTACAGAACCTGAACCAGGCCATATCAAAAAAGCCTGTGAGCTTATGATTCTCTCTTCGATATTATGGACAGGAATTTTGTCCCTTTTGACATTTGCTAAGGATTGGGTATGAAATAAATTACGATCCTAAGGGTTCGCCCAAAAATAAATTGGCAATTTTAAGTGTTGAGAGATTCAGTGTATTGCAACAGGTATTGGCTGAATAGCTACATT
>DAOWMW010000271.1 GCA_030642865.1 Desulfobacteraceae bacterium | reverse complement strand
GTATTGGGAATATTGAGACCAACCCCGGAGATAGCGCCTGAAATCGGATTTATTCCGGAAATATGGGCACCTTTCATTGTTGCTGTTGCGGCAACAATAGCACCAGCGCTTCCGAGATAAGGGGCACTATCAGAGCCATCACTGCCTTCGACTCCTGTCAACTCTATCTCTGTGGCATCCGTTGCACCATAACAGCCAAGATCAGAATATAAAGCTGCAAGTACTGATTTAGCAACACCAACAGTCGAGACTGCTTTGGTATTGTTGGCCCTGACCTTGTAAGTCATAAATTGCGGAATAGCAATTGCCGCAAGAATACCGATAATAGCAATAACAATCATCAGCTCGATTAATGTAAAACCCTTTGAATTGTTTCTTGATTTTTGAATCATTGTTACCCCCTTAAAAAAAATTAAAAAATGTAAATTCATAAATTTAAAGATTGTTGAAAAAAGTACATCAGACAGTAGAAATTGCAGGGTACCTGAGAAAGTAGTGGACGTGAAAAATTGCTTTTTGATGTAATTTTTTCTTTGTTTTTATTTTTTAGTATTGCAAGGCACGTGCCACATCTTGTTTTTGTGTGAAGCAAAAGGTTAACTTATTATGTTTGCAGAAAATAAAATATTAAGCAGAGGAGAAAAGGACTGTCTGTTTAATGAACAAATAGCGTTTATGTTGCGGGGATTGTTATCATGTTGACAAAATTCGTCAAGTAAAAAATATGTTTTTATCTATATCAGCAGGGGCAGAACAATTTCTGCCCCTGCCACAGATGAACAGCCAAAAAAAGTTTTGCTAAATATGGGACTATTTGATATTTTGACTCAATTCTGTTTTTAGGCTTTGTTCTAATTTTAATCAGTATTGCCCGGTTAGAATCAACTCTTACTTATATTAATTATTTTAGGTACAAATTCAAGAGGTCCCATATGACAAGTATGCCGCCTGAAGAATCATTTTCTTTTGATGATGTTTTGCTTATTCCAGGTTATTCTGAGGTGTTGCCCAAAGATGTAAATACATCCACACGGCTGACAAAAAATATTTCATTAAACATCCCCCTTGTCAGTGCTGCCATGGATACAGTAACAGAGGCTGAAGTTGCCATAAATATTGCCAGGGAAGGGGGGATAGGCTTTATTCACAGGAATATGAGCATCAAAATTCAGGCTCTGGAGGTTGATAAAGTAAAAAAATCGGAAAGCGGCATGATAGCAAACCCCATTACAATTTCCCCTGACCAGAAGATTTCTGAAGTTTTAAAGCTCATGGCCCAATACAGGATTTCAGGACTTCCTGTGACAAGGGGAGATCAGTTGCTCGGGATTGTGACAAACAGGGATCTTCGTTTTAAAACAGATTATTCAGAAACTGTTAATACGGTTATGACTAAAAAAAACCTTGTTACTGTTCCTGAAGGCACCTCCCTGGAAGAATCGAAAAAGCTTCTCCATGAACATCGTATTGAAAAACTTCTTGTGGTTGATGATGAAAAAAGATTGTCGGGGCTTATAACAGTAAAGGATATTGAAAAAATAAAAAAGTATCCCAATGCATGCAAAGATTCCCAGGGAAGGCTGCGGGTGGGTGCAGCGCTGGGGGTGGGGGAGGACATGCTTGAACGGGCAGAGATGCTTCTGGATGCCGGCGTAGATGTTTTGCTCATAGATTCAGCCCATGGGCATTCTAAAAATGTTCTTTTATCCATTGAAAAATTAAAGGATACTTTTGGGGATATAGAACTTATTGCAGGGAATGTGGCCATGGGCAAAGGAACGGAAGATCTCATCAATGCCGGGGCCGACGGAGTTAAAATCGGGGTGGGTCCCGGCTCCATATGCACAACAAGAATTGTGGCAGGTGTAGGTGTCCCCCAGATTACTGCGATTATGAATTGCAAACCCATATCCAATAGAACCGGTGTTCCGATAATTGCAGACGGAGGTATTAAATATTCGGGTGATATTACAAAGGCAATAGGCGCCGGGGCTCATTGTGTAATGATTGGAGGCCTTTTTGCCGGTACAGAAGAGAGTCCTGGAGAAGTAATTATTTTTCAGGGGCGCAGTTACAAGGTTTACAGGGGGATGGGATCACTTAGCGCCATGAAACAAGGGAGCAGGGACAGATATTATCAGGCTGATGTAACAGATGACAGCAAACTTGTGCCCGAAGGAATTGAGGGGCGGGTCCCATACAAGGGAACCCTTGCTGCTAACATACAGCAGCTTGTGGGGGGATTAAAAGCCGGAATGGGATATGTGGGATGCAGGACAATTGATGATTTAAGAGAAAAAGCCAGGTTTATAAAGATGAGTGCAGCAGGTCTGCGTGAAAGCCATGTGCATGATGTTATTATTACCAAGGAAGCTCCTAATTACCGGCTTGATTGATTTTTTTTTATAAATGGGTGCCAACCTGCGGGGTTAGCGGTTAGCCTGAAAAGGAGCAGCAGTACCCGGTTAAAAACTTGCGTGGGGGAGGTGTTTTGTCCCGCGCAATTTCCTGGCGGAACGCTGCTGATTCTTGTAAAATTAACGGGATTTTAATTATAAAATGACAGAATCATTTGTTCATCTTCATCTCCATACAAACTACAGCCTCCTTGATGGAGCAATCAGGATTGATCCCCTTTTAGCCAGGGTAAAAGAGTTTGGCATGAATTCCGTGGCTTTTACTGACCACG
>DAOWMW010000182.1 GCA_030642865.1 Desulfobacteraceae bacterium | reverse complement strand
TTTTTGTCGAGCTTTTCAGGAATACAGGCAAAACAGCTTGATAAATATAAGTACGACGGGGAAGTTGTCACCTCATTTGAGGTGATCCCCGATGATTTACCCAAAGGCCTTGGCGGCATGGATGATGAAAAAATAATAACAGATGATATTGTAAAAGAAAATATTTATACATTTTCAAAGGGGAATGTCATGGGAAATCTTCTCCACTGTCTCCTGGAAGATATACCTTATTTTTCTTTGGGAAAGTACCCTTGTGTAAATATTTTTTGCGATGATGAAAACTTCGATGAATTTTTCAGGAGCCGTTCGGATATATATTTCCCCTTTGGGTGGTACGATAAACACAAAAATTTGTTAAAGACCATTATTTTTAACACCCTTAAAACTCCTGTGAAAGATGAAAATAATCAATTCTTCAGATTGTCTGATATCCCTGAAAAGGAAAAAAAACATGAAATGAATTTTTTTTTCCCCGTAAATAAAAATAAAAGGATTAATCTGGAATTAAGCTGCAGTGAAAATCCGGATATAAATTTTGAAATCTCCAATGATGGTTTTTTAAACGGAGCAATCGACCTGATTTTTCTGCATAATAATAAATATTATATAGCAGACTGGAAAAGTACGAGCCTGGGGGATTCCATTGAAAAATATAATACAGATATGATCCGGTCTGCTATGGACAGGCATGACTACCACCTTCAGTATATGATATATGCAATTGCACTTATAAAATTTCTTAAAAACCAAAAAAAAGATTTTGATTATAAAACCGATTTTGGCGGTATTTATTACTTTTTTGTACGGGGAATGGATGAAAATTATTCAAAAGAACAAAATGGTATATTTTATTTTAAACCATCCTGTGAAGAATTTTTATCCTTTTATAATGATTTGTGCAGAATCCCGAGCTGATGAAAAGAGAATCCCCCAAGAGTAAGCTTCTCATAAATTTCCTGGCAAACCAGTATCAGAATACGTGAAGTTTAATCAGATCATACCTGCTGCAATTTTCTAACCGGACATTGCTGTAAAAAAAACTGTTTTAAAACCTTTGAGAAATAATAAAATGGCTGCAAAAAAATTTTTATATTTTTTTTTAAGTATAGTTCTTCTTAGTTATACTGCTGAAGCAGGCAAAAAGATTAAGTCTCCTGTTTTAAAGGAGGCTCCGTATAAAAAAGGTGAATTTATCGGCACCATCACAAACCCTTTAATAAAAGAAGCTTCAGGACTGGCAGCTTCTTGTAAAAACAGGAATATTTTATGGGTTATCAATGATGGGGGAGCATCTCCTGCATTATATGCAATTTTGCCAGATGGTCAAACAGTGAATGAATTCAATGTTAAAAATGCAAAAAACAAAGATTGGGAGGATCTGGCTTTATTCCGTTATAATAATATTCATTTTCTTATGATTGCCGATGTTGGAGATAATAATGCCAAACGTAAATTTTATTCATTATACGCTGTTAAAGAGCCGGACATGAATAAAATTTTATCAAAAAAAGATAACGTATTAAAAATAGAATGGGAGATGAAATTTCAATATGAAGATGGCCCACGTGATTGTGAAGCCATTGCTGTAAATTCTTTAAAAAAACGTATCCTTCTCCTGAGCAAACGGACAAAGCCGCCAATACTCTACGAACTTCCATTAAAGGCAAATACTTCCGGAACAACATTTATTGCCAAAAAAATTGCCACTGTAGCGAATATTCCACCACCAGCAAAAGATGACTTAAGGTACAAATATGGAAAATTTTTATCTCAGCCAACAGGAATGGATTTATCCTTTGATGGGGAAATATTAATAATTTTAACGTATAAGGATGCGTATTACTACAAACGAAATATTAATCAAAAATGGAAAGATCTGTTTGAAACAATGCCCCGGCGGATTTTTCTTCCCCATCCAAATACAAAAAAATTAACACAAAGAGAAGCAATTTGCATTAGCCATCAAAATGGGGAGTTGTTTATCACCTCTGAGGGGAGAAACGCCCCAATTTTCCGATTAAAGCCCTGAGGAAAAGGTGGCAGAGCCAAAGGTGTGTCATGCCAGCTTTTTTTTATGTTTTTCGCAATCCTTACCTGGGACAATGGAATTACAGAGCGGCGCCTGGTAAAACATGATTACGTTCAATTTATTTTTGGGCGAGCCCTAAGGACTCGATCAAAAATAACTTAGCATTTTAAGCGTCGATCCATCCTGTCTGACTGCGTTACGAAAACGTATAAATATCTTGATATTCCTGCGTTTTCACGCCTTGTCAGACAGGCGCCTCAACACTTAAAATTGCCAATTTGTTTTTGATCGAATCCTAAGGTGTCCTTAGAATGCGGAAGCCAAGGTCGAAGCTGCGAAAATCGGGCAAGTAGTAGAAACGGTAGGCCGGCCGCAGCAACTCCACAAAGTAGTACCAGCTGCCGCCACGGAACACGCGGAGCTTGCCCGATGAAGGGCCTTTTGGATCACTTGCGGGAGTGTTACTGTAGCACCCATCATACCAGTCCTCCACCCATTCCCACACATTGCCGTGCATATCATATAGCCCCCACGAATTTGATTTTTTACGCCCTACGGAATGAGGGTATTTATTACCAACGTCACAGGCGTTTTTATGATACCAGGCATAGTTCCCAGCCTGGCTTTCACTATTCCCCCATGAATATTTTGTTGTGCTTCCTGCTCTTGCCGCATATTCCCACTCTGCTTCGGTGGGCAGGCGATAATGGTTGCCACCTTCTTTTCTGTTCAGCCAGATGATAAAGGATTGGGCGTCTTTCCATGAAACCCATGAAACTGCAGCATTGTTGCCATGACAGTTGCATTCGATGAACTCATCGGCCAGCAGGTCATTGCGTCCGGCACCGGCAATGAATTTTTTAAACTGACCCAGAGTCACTTCGTGGATACTCATTTGAAATGATTTGCTGATGCGTACTTTATGTTGTGGTGTTTCGTTCTCAAATGCGTCATTATCTGAGCTCTCACCAATGGGCAAGCAGCCTTTGTATGTACCTCAGATAAACCCATAAACTTTCGTTTTTTATTGGCTTTCTTATCCGCTTTTAGTTGTGCATCGGTCAGTTTACAGCTTCCCATATAAAAACTCCCTGCCGGGATTTTCTTGAATTTCATCCCGATGGAGTTAGTGTAATCCGCCGATTGTAAAGGTTGCGTAAATAATAAAAACATTGCGAACAGCAGGCAGGGTAGAATGATTTGTGTTTTTTTCATGATTTCGCCTGTTTGTTTTTTGGCTGTTTGGGTTAAATCTCTGATTGATTCGGACGCATAATGTTTGTTTCGCGCGTTAGAGTATAATCTTCCTGAATAATTTGATTTTTCATCCTATTTGATTTTACATATCAGCTCGTGATGAAAAATACAATAAAGAGGAAAATTAAATTATGTGTAAGGTTTGGGGATGAAATAAATGATACAAATTGTCTCATTCATTTTACATTTCGCACTTTGAGAAAATATTTTTCCATTTTCATGCAGAGAATGCATACAAATACATAATATATTGCTATTTTTAGTTTTGTATCAAACATTTGCTGCGATAGTCAACTCATACAGGATCATATGGGTTGATTTCTGCTTTAATCTTAATGTGCCTTTGAATGGGAATACTTTCTAAAAGAAACAGAGGCTCAGGGTTTTCTTTTTCCATGAATCTCCAGTTTTTCCCTTTGATTCTTTGGAAATATTTATTTTTAACCCAGAGCTTTGTTTTTTTTTATTGGGTGGGTCAATTTTAAGTTGTAAAAAAACAACTATGTTGAGTTTATATCCAGCAATATTAAAAGCGACTTCTTGTCGTACTGGTTCCAGCCCTATGTGTCAGGGAAGTTGTCGCCTCAACTGAAAAAAAGTTTACAATTTGATAGGGCGATAGAGAGGGCGCATGATCACGGAATATTCACAGGAGTTTAAAGAATCAATGCTG
>DAOWMW010000218.1 GCA_030642865.1 Desulfobacteraceae bacterium | reverse complement strand
GGTCTCCAGGCAGGAACCGTTGACATGATATGGCTTTCAAGCGCTTATGTTGCTTCAACGTCTCCGATTTTAGGGCTTCATGCCCTGCCTTTATGGAAATCCATAGAAGACTCATACGAGGATTTAAAGATAGGTTCCGACCTTGCCAGGCTTCAGAATGAAGAGTTGAAAAAAAAGAATCTTATGCAGGTTTTAACAGGAGGTGTACTTCCGGAGTATGTCTATACAAGAAAGAGACAGATTAAAACTGTAAAAGATATGAAGGGATTAAAATTAAGAGTGGTTGGAAAGGTTGATGCCAAAATTGTTCAGGCTCTTGGAGGCTTTCCTGTCAGTATACCGGCAGGAGAGCATAGCCAGGCTCTTCAGCGAGGAGTTGTTGACGGTTCTCTTGTAACGCCATGGGCAACGGAAGGCAGAGGGCTTGCCGAACATTGTAAATATTTACTGATATATCCCATAGCCAATGTAAATGTTTCCATGTTTGTTTTGCGCAACAGGTGGGAGGGTTTGTCTGAAAATGTAAAAAAAGTACTCATGGATTGCGCAATAGAATCAGAGAGGCTTTTTGTCGGTCCGGCTGGAGCTGCTTCAAATGATGCTCAGCTTAATGATGACCTGCTTCCCTTATGTAAAAAAAAAGGTATGACTGCCACTTATCTATCTAAAGAGAATGCCCTGGAATTTGATAAGGCCGTTCAGAAGGTGGTTGACTGGTGGATTAAAGAAGTGGGGACTGGAGTCGGTAACAAGGCATTGGGATATATCAAAAACAGATAGAATATAAATTTGTTTAAATGATGGGGGGCTGGAAAAAATATGAGCAAAAAAATTTTATTTCTATCTGTTACAGTTCTATCTGTTTTTTATCTGCATATTGCAGTTGTTTCGGCCGGAAGTCAGAGCAATCAAAAAGAGATGAAACTGATTATGGCTACAAATGTTACGCCAGCTTATCCTTATATTGCCAAAGGCATGAAAATTTTTTTGGACATGGTTAATGAGCGCGGTAAAGGTGTGGTGCAGATAGATATGTACTGGGGCGGGACATTGCTGAAAGGCAAACAGCTTCTTCCTGGCCTGAGGGCAGGAACTGCTGATATGATCTGGGTTTCAAGCTCTTATCTTGTGGGAGATTTCCCCTCACTTGGGATTCAGTCATTACCATTATGGAAAACACTTGCAAAATCATATGAAGACAGAAAAATAGGCAGCCCGCTGGCTGTTTTGCAGAATAAGGAGTTGAAGAAAAAGAATTTAAAGCAGCTTTTAACTGCAGGGATGATACCGGAGGTTTTATTCACAAGGAAAAAGCTTGTGAGATGTCCTGGGGATATGAAGGGGCTGAAAATCAGAGTTCCGGGTAAAATTGAGGCTAAAGCTGTTCATGCCATGGGAGCTTTCCCTGTAAGCATACCTTCGGCAGAACATGGCCACGCTCTTTCAAGAGGTGTGGTGGACGGCTCCATTATTACTCCATGGACTGCAAAGGGCAGGGGCATAGAAGAGTTTTGCAAGTACATGCTTGATTATCCTTTTGGCGGAATTAATGCATCAATTTTTGTATTAAACGACAGATGGGAAAGCTGGCCTGAAGATGTGAAAAAAATTATTATGGATGCGGCAGTAGAATCGGAAAGGCTCTTTATAGGCCCTGCCGGAGCCACCTTAAATGACGCACAGTATAAAGGTGAAGTGATCCCCTATTATGAAAGCAAGGGCTTAAAAGCTGTATATCTGACAGATGCTGAAACCAAAAAATTTGACAAGGCAATAGAACCGATAATCAAGTGGTGGATTAAAAAAGTAGGCACTGAGACAGGAAAAAAAGCAATCGGGTATATACAGGATTAATTTTTTTCATGCTGTTAGTGACTACTGCCAGGGAAGCCTGGCATCGGGATTGCTCCAGAAAAATGCAAGATAAATAGATATAATAAATCCTCCGGCGCAAAAAACAGCCAATGTAAGAACATCCCAGGCACCAGGACCGGATAGATATAAAAGCAGTCCGCCTGCAATAATATTTATCCATCCCCAGATAATATTAACTGCGGCTGAAGATTTAACCCCGAAGGGAGTCATGTGGCGTTTGCCGCATATCCCCTGTACGAGATGAGGAATTGAATTAAAAAGAAACATGCCTGAGAAAAAAGTCGTTAACAGATGAGTCATTCTCTACCTCCGTATTTCGAGGATTAAAATTATGGTCTAATGCAGATATGGGCAAAAAAAGACAGCTCTCGTTTCTTTACTATTTAATAATGGAGGAGATCATATCCTGTGCAATGGAGTATGGATTTTCTTCACCTGCAACAATTTTGTTAACCCCTTTTTCAAGACTGCCGTCTTTATCCCATTTATTTATTAAAAACCGTTCTATCTCCTTTTCAACAAGCTCAACAAGTTCTTCCTTTATACGTTTTTCCTGTCTCGATTTTTCCTGCCTTAGTTCTTTAAGTTTAACAAAAAGTGTTTCTACAAATTCCTTAACACCTTTACCTGTAGTAGATATGGTTTTAAGAACAGGTATTTCTTTGTAGGCTTTATCAGGAATCAGCATCTGCATAGATTCAAGATCCATTGCCAGTTGATCGGTTCCGTCCCTGTCAGCCTTGTTTACGACAAAAATGTCCGCTATTTCCATTATACCTGCTTTGATTGCCTGAATGCCGTCGCCCTGACCAGGAACGCAAACCACAACTACAAGGTCGGCAGCTCTCATCACCTCTACTTCATCCTGCCCTACGCCAACGGTCTCTATAAGAATGATGTCTTTACCAAAGGCATCAATTATTTTTACAACATCCCTTGCTGCAACGCTCAATCCACCCATGGCGCCGCGTGTGGCCATTGAGCGTACAAAAACATTTTCAAGGGTGCTGATATCGGTCATACGCAGCCTGTCTCCGAGAAGAGCGCCGCCTGTAAAAGGGCTTGAGGGATCTATGGCAACAATGCCAACACTAAGACCCATACTGTAAAGTACACGGGTCATTTCATTTGTAAGGGTGCTCTTTCCGGCTCCAGGTGAACCTGTAAGCCCGATAACAGGAGTTCTTTTAATTTTGCCGTAAATGGTCTGCATGGCATTAAGCCAGCCTGGTTCCCTGTTTTCAACTTTGGTGATAAGCCTTGACATGGCGAGAACAGATCCGTCTTGCATCTTGTCAGTCAAAGTCTTCCAGTCGTTATTCATTTTTATTATTCCCTGTTAGTGAAGATAAGGGTTCGCCCAAAAATAACTTTACTTAAAATTGCCAATTTATTTTTGGGCGAACCTTAAGCATCTAAAATAATATTTTTTTAAAAATAACATAAGGCTAATATCTTTTTTTTTCTATACCTTAAAATACCTGTTGTGTCAAACGGACTCCTGAAAATTATGATCCGCCACCATGCGGCAAATTTGGTTTAAGTTGCAACTCACCGCCGCCTGTGGTAAAAATATTAAAATTTTTTTTCAACCACCTCAAATGTTTT
>DAOWMW010000045.1 GCA_030642865.1 Desulfobacteraceae bacterium | reverse complement strand
TTCCTTCCTTAATAGCACAGGACATGGCAAGGGGAACAGATGCAGATACAGTATTTCCAAAACGTTTGTGTATATTATAGCCTGTTTCTCTGCCAAGCTTGCAGGTATCTATCACCCTGTTACTCATGGCATCACTGGCAGAATGACTGAATACTATTTCATGTTTGAACTGGCTGAGTGCTGCAACTTCTTTATAATGCCGGCATAGTTTTGAAAAAACAAATCTGAATAATTTTTCTCCATAAGAAAAAAAAGTTAAGGGAGAAGGTATATTTATTATTTCACCGTCTGAATACTCATTAATATTAGGCAGCGGTATTTTGCACAGGGTATGCTTTTCACCCCATGTTTTAAAATCTGCATAATATTCATTATCCTCTTCTGATGGGGAAACAATGGTCGCTGTTGCGGCTTCACCTATTGTAAATGTGGGGAAATTAGATTCCACGTCAGCAACAGATCTGAATTCAAAGTTTGCATATTCCTTGAAATTGAATTCACAGTTCAATATCATGATATTTTTATACATTCCGGTTTTTATGAAGGCCTGTGCCACATGGATGGCTCTGAGCCAGCTGGCGCAGGCGTCTAAAATGTCAAAACAGGTCGCATTTTTAAGCTTAAGAATCTTTTGAAAAACATTTGCAGTTGCAGGTTCAATAAAACCTCTTCCCACGCCTACATATATAAGAAGGTCTATTTCATCTGGTGACATATTGGCAGATTCCAGAGCTTTTTTGCCTGCATCCATACCAAATTGTAAAGCTTTTTCATTTTCCGCCCGGTGATACCTGATAGAAGTAATCGATTTTTCGAAAAGATCTTCAAAGGTTTTTTCCAGAAGGTCAAGAGCTTTACCTGTTAAGTAGTTTTTGCTTTTTAAAAGAATCTCTTGAATAATATCTGCATTTGTTACCATTTTGCTCGGGAGCGCATATTCAACAGCACAAAATTTCATTTTGAACCTCCTTAGAATCGTGAATTTTATAAATTACCCATAATTACTTGTTCTTGTGTCCGTCTTCTGTGTTGCATCAATGGCCAAAATTGCGTAGGGGCATCCTCCCTGTGGGTGCCCAAAAGGCTCCGAGTATGCAACCATTGATGCGCCTTGAAGACGAACACAAGCCCGGTGCAATTATGTGTAATGTATGTCATACCCAATCCTAACCGCACAGGTCGAATAATATTAAAAAAAGCATGAGGTTTGTATTTGCAGATTATAAGGAATCTGTGTTTGTTAATTTTATTGCATCTTTAAGGTCAAGACTATTGGTGTACAGAGCTTTGCCTGTGATTACTCCCACCACACCTGCTTTTTCAAGGGGGATTAGATTTTTTATATCCTCTATGGTTGAAACTCCACCGGAAGCCACAACCGGAATAGATATTCCTTGTGCAAGCTGCCTGGTCTGTTCTATGTTGGGGCCGGATTCCATTCCATCTTTGAGTATATCTGTGAAATTTATGGCTGCTACTCCGCAATCTTCAAACTGTTGGGCAAGGTCAATAGCTTTTATTTGCGTGGTTTCAGTCCAGCCTTCTACTGCGACGTATCCGTTACGGGCATCGATTCCCACTATAATCTGGCCGGGAAATTTTGTGCATGCTTCTTTGACGAGTTTTGGGTTTTTGATCGCTTCTGTTCCGATGATGACTCTTTTTACTCCAATGTCAAGAAACATCTTTATTGTTTTTTCGTCACGTATCCCGCCGCCCACCTGAATCGGGACGTTCACAGCCTTTAAAATGCTTTTTATGGAATCAAGGTTTTTAGGGTGTTTTTCCATGGCACCGTCAAGATCCACCACATGAATAAGTTTGGCCCCATCCTTTTCCCATTTTAATGCAGCGGATGCAGGATTATCAAAAAAAACTGTCTCTTTATCCATCTCCCCCTGGAGGAGACGAACGCATTTTCCATTTTTTAAATCAATAGCAGGTATTATGATCATGGTTCTGGTAGTGCCTTTATCAAGTCTGTTAAAGCATCATCAGCCATTTGTTCGGCGGTAATCCAGGATGCTTTTCTCTTTATAAAAGTTTTTATCTGTAAAAGATTTTCAAATAAGGACTGCTGGGTTTCATCAAAGCTCCCCGTCCATACAATACGTTGGCCGGAAACGCTGATAATATGAAGAACAAAGGCAACAGACGCAGGAGTCTCCACTGAAAATCTGGAGCCTTTACGGTCCCGGAATCGATAAATATAACCTGCCAAAACAGCGTCAGCGTTATACTCCTCACCGAGATCAATTATTCTTTTTTGTTCAGTGGTATTGATTATGTCGGGTGAAACAATATTTGGAGAAAATTCCACAGGTATGACATTAAACTTTGTACGTTTTTTTATTAAAGTCACCAGGCTGTTTGTCATAAAGTCAACAGATTCTTCGGACACTTTTTCAGTCATGAAAACCCTGCCGGACAAGGGCCCTGCAGCAGTGCCGGAATCCTCAGCGGACATATTCTTAAAGGGAATAACCATGAGGTTATAAATTGGCCCGGGATCTGGTACCAGTTTTATTGATATTGACTGGCTTGCACAGCTGGAAAAAGTTAAAGAGAATATAATAGAAAAAAAAAGAAATGTTATATTTTTAAAATTACACCGCAGTAAAATCATATGCTTATAAAGCTCCTTTTGTGGAAAGAATATTTTTTATTCTAGGGTCAAAGGAGGTTGCCTGGTCAAGGGCTTTTCCTGCGGCTTTGAAGATCGATTCCATGATGTGGTGATTGTTTTCTCCATACAGGACATTTATATGAAGATTCATACCAGCATTAACTGCAACGGCCCTGAAAAATTCCTTTACCAGAGAAGGGTCAAGCTTATCCCCCTGATAAGATGTTTTTGGGATATTGTACACCATGTATGGCCTGTTTGACAAGTCGATTGTAACGTTCGTCAGAGTTTCATCCATGGGGAGAACAGCATGACCAAAACGTTTGATCCCCTTTCTGTCTCCAAGGGCATTACTTAATCCTGTTCCCAGGACTATTCCGATATCCTCCACAGTATGATGAAAATCGACGTCCAGATCTCCAATGGCTGAAATGTTTAAATCAAAAAAACCATGAGCTGCAAAAAGTGTGAGCATGTGATCGAAAAATGGAATTCCAGAATTTATTTTACCTGCTCCCTCCCCGTCTATATTGATGGTAAGGCTGATATCTGTTTCTTTGGTTTTTCTGTTAATTGTTGATGAACGCTTCATAATATATTTTTATTTAATAGTATATTCTTTTTAGTTTTAAAAATTTTCGACATGTCGGTTAACTATTTAGGTGTTAGCTTTTGCATGAAACCATTCAACATCTGCCTGGTCTCATTACCTTTGCCGATCTAATTCCAGCCTAAGTAGGGGCAAACCCTGTGTGGTTGCCCGGCAGAATCCATTTCTGTCCTGCGGATATGGAATCCGCCCATACTTTAAAAAAACCCGAAGTATTACGTCAGCAGGGAATAGAATTATTAATAAATTGATAATTTTGCTCCAAATGTCAAGATTTTTCTCCATCGATTTTGTTTTTGAAATAATTCAACCAGCAATCTGGAAATTTATTTCGGCAATAGACTGAGCTATAATAAAATTCAAAAAAAATGCTGCGATCCCGTAAACCATTGCTTCGGTATTGGTTGACATGCGTTCTGCTTCAGAATACATTTAATGGGTGAATAAAAAAAATCTGATTTTCTCTGGAACACTGCTGATGATGGATAAGACCAGAACTTATTGAAAAGTTACAATTAATTGTAGAGGTTTTAAATGAGGCTTTTTGCCGATAAATTAACAGATAAAGTCCTTCAGGGCAAGAATATTACCCTGGATGAAGCAGAAATTCTAATGGGGATAAAAGAGCAAAAAGACCTTGTCCACCTGTTAAACTGCGCAAATATAATTCGTGATGAGTTTAAAGGAAATACTATAAATTTCTGTTCAATTATTAACGCAAAATCGGGTAAATGCAGTGAGGATTGCATTTTCTGTTCCCAGTCTTCCCATTATAATGCAGATATCAAATCATATCCATTAATCGGAAAAGAAAAAATTATTAAAAAGGCTCAAACAGCGGCATCTCTGGGGATAAACAGGTTTAGCATTGTTGTAAGCGGCAGGGCTCTGGAAAATAAAAAAGAGTGGGATAATATATGCGAAGCGATAAAGATTATCTCCTCCACGGGGATTATAAAAACCTGCGCATCTTTAGGTACTCTCACAAGAGAGGCCGCAAAGGATCTGAAAAAAGCCGGTTTAACCCGTTATCATCACAATCTTGAAACTGCTGAAAGCTATTTTTCGACTATATGTACGACCCACTCATTTTCGGAAAGGGCTAACACGGTAATAGCAGCTCACGGGGAAGGTCTAGAAGTTTGTTCCGGCGGGCTTATGGGTCTTGGGGAAACGCCGGAGCACAGAATAAAGCTTGCTTTTGCCTTAAGAGATCTTGCTGTGGATTCGATTCCGATTAATATTTTAAATCCCATACCAAAAACTCCTTTGGAAAAGGCACCTCCGGTTCATCCCATGGAAATCCTGAAAATTATTGCGGTCTACAGGTTTGTAAATCCGAAAAAAGGAATCCGTCTTTGCGGCGGCAGGCAAAAGAATTTAAGATCTGTTCAGTCATTAATTTTTCTTGCCGGTGCAAATGGAGTTATGACCGGTGATTATCTGACCACCCCTGGCTGTGATATAAAGGATGATCTGCAAATGATTAAAGATTTAATGTTGACCCCAGTGGGGGATGAATAAATATGGAAAAAAGAGACAAACAGCTTTGCATGGATGATATCAAGTATCTGTGGCATCCTTTTACCCAGATGAAGGAATATGCCAGAGAAAACCCCCTGATCATTGAAAAGGCCGAAGGATCTTTTTTATGGGATGTTAAAGGAAATAAATATATAGATGGGGTATCTTCTCTTTGGGTTACCACCCATGGTCACAGGCGAAAGGAGATAGATGCCGCCATAACCAGGCAGATGGAAAAAGTTTCCCACACCACTCTACTTGGGCTTTCACATCCCGGCGCCATCGAGCTTGCGAAAAAGCTTGTGGAAATAACACCAGAGGGCTTAAACAGGGTTTTTTATTCAGAAAGTGGTTCCACTGCAGTGGAGATAGCTTTAAAAATAGCTTTTCAATACTGGTTCCAGACTTCTGGAACGGGCAGCCGGAAAAATAAATTCATATACCTTGCTAATTCCTATCATGGGGATACCATAGGAAGTGTTAGTGTGGGGGGTATTGATTTGTTTCACAAGCTTTATAACCCTTTGCTGTTTGAGGCTTTAAAAGCAGAAGCAGTCTATTGCTACAGGTGCAGTCTGGGAAAAACCTTCCCTTCCTGTGGTATTAAGTGCCTTGCAAAGCTTGAAGAGCTGATGAAAAAAGAATCTGAAAATACTGCTGCCTTGATTATAGAACCCCTTGTTCAAGGCGCTGCAGGGATACTTGTGGCACCCCCTGGTTATTTAAAAGGAGTCAGGAATCTTTGCACAAAGTATAATGTTTTGATGATTGCAGATGAGGTTGCAGTCGGTTTTGGCAGAACAGGGAAGATGTTTGCCTGTGAACATGAAAATGTACAGCCTGATATAATGACTCTTGGCAAGGGGATCACAGGTGGGTATCTTCCCCTGGCTGCCACTCTTACAACCGACAGGATTTTTGACGCATTTCTGGGTGAGCCTGATGAGTTTAAAACTTTTTTTCATGGTCATACCTATACAGGAAATCCCCTGGCATGCGCTGCCGCGCTGGCCAATCTGCAGGTTTTTGAAAGTGATGGGACTCTGGAAAAACTTTTGGGAAAAACATTATTTTTTAAAAATGGACTTGAGCGGTTTTATGAATTGAAACATGTGGGTGATGTAAGACAGTCCGGATTCATGGCAGGGATAGAGCTTGTTGCCGACAAAAAGCGAAAAGAAACATATCCTCTGTCTGATAAAATCGGGAACAGGGTAATTATGGAGGCAAGAAAAAGAGGTTTGATAATACGTCCCCTGGGAGATGTGATTGTTCTCATGCCCCATCTGAGTATTTCGGTTGAAGAACTTAAAGAGCTTATTTCCATTACTTATGATTCAATTAAAGCTGTAACAGAAGTGTAAATCCGGGTTGGTTTTAATTATGACCAGGATAAAATCAAGCTAACTACTCAAGTTTGTAAAAATTTTTTATTTTTATTATGTTTCAAAAATATTATCAAAAAATAGAAGAACTTAAAAAAAAGGATCAATACAGAACCCTGGTTAATGTGACCGGTTCTGTGGGCGCTGAAGTCTCCATAGATGGTAAAAAGATGATTCTTCTTTCATCAAACAATTACCTTGGGCTGGCTGGCTCCTGGGAGATGAAAGAACGAACAATTGCCGCAGTCCAGGCAATTGGTACGGGAGCAGGTGCTTCCCGTCTGATTTCAGGGAACCTGGGGATTCATGAAGAACTGGAAAAAAGAATAGCAAAATTTAAAAGGAGTGACTCTGCAATTCTTTTTTCCACCGGATATATGGCAAATACAGGCGTTATTTCGTCCCTTGCCGGTGAGGGTGATCTTATCTTGAGTGATAACCTTAATCATGCAAGTATAATTGATGGGTGCCGGCTTAGTGGGGCTGAAATTGTTAAATATCCCCATAAAGATTTTGATTATCTGGGTAATTTTTTATCCCGCAGGAGAAATGAATCAAAATTCGCTGGTAAAGTATTAATCATTACTGACGGTCTTTTTAGTATGGATGGTGATTTGGCTCCTTTGCCCCAATTGCAGAAAATTGCAAAAGAAAATAACGGGTTATTGCTGGTGGATGATGCCCATGCAACAGGTGTAATCGGAAGCAGGGGAAAAGGGACATGCGAATATTTTGGGCTTAAAAAGGAAAATATTATTCAGATTGGAACTTTCAGCAAGGCCCTTGGGAGTTTGGGAGGATTTGTTGCGGGACCAGAAATTATTATTGAGTATCTTAAAAATACGGCAAGGAGTTTTATTTACACCACGGCGCTTCCCCCGTCAGTTTGTGCTTCAAGCCTTGCTGCCCTTGACATTATTGAAAAGGATCCATCCATAAGAGAAAATTTGCTGAAAAATGTTGAAATAGTCAGAAACGGGCTAATTGATATGGGGTATAACTGTCTTGACAGCAGAACCCACATAATTCCTGTTTTAACAGGGGATGCCGGTTTGACAATGAAATTTGCAAAGGGGCTTCTGGAAAAAGGTATATTTGCTCCGGCAATACGCCCCCCCACTGTCCCTGATGGTAAAAGCAGAATCAGGGTCAGTCTCATGTCTTCTCACACAGAAAAACATCTTGAGATGATTATAGACGGGTTCAGGTCAGAGGGAAAAAGGCTTGGAATTATATAGTGTTTTTCTAACTATTCAGCTACACTGATTCAAGTATCGCAACAGGTATAGTCTGATTGTATCATTCTCTGGCATACCATTGAATAAGTTTATATTTGCATAGACCTTAAGATCTATAACAGTCTTCAGGAGGAAAGGGTGGGTAAAGGGATTTTTATTACAGGTACAGATACAGGTGTGGGCAAGACAGTGGTGGCGGCGGGGCTGGCTGGTGCCTTAAAAGCCAGGGGAATTAATGTGGGGGTTATGAAGCCGGTGGCAACCGGGGCTGTCTGGAACAGGGGGAGACTTGTATCGGATGATGTCCGATTTTTATTAAATGCGATTGGCGGCAATGATGATCTTGACCTGGTTTGTCCCATAAATATTGAATTGCCGGCTGCTCCTTATTCAGCGCATCTCATTAATAAGATCCATATTAATACTGATAGAATCCGCCATGCCTTTCTTGAATTGAGCAAAAAGCATGATTTTGTTGTGGTAGAAGGGATAGGGGGACTCCTTGTTCCCATAAAAAAGGATTATTTTGTTGCAGATATGATAAACGAACTGGAGCTTCCAGCTCTCCTGGTGGCAAGGCCGGATATTGGTACCATAAATCATTCACTTTTAACTGTGAGTGAAGCAAAAAACAGGGGTATAGATATCAGGGGTTTTATAATAAACGGGTTTGATGCTGCAAAGGCAGGGCGGGTGGAAAAAGCAAATCCAGAAATAATCGAGACCATTTCCGGGGTTCCCCTTCTCGGGATACTCCCCTTTGATCCGAATCTGAATGAAACCGGTTCTGATTTTAAAAATATTGTGGGCATGGTGCGAAAATATATTAATGTGGAAAAAATATATGAAGAATCTTAAAATTATAAAAGACTAACCAGCAATCCTTGCAGGGGCGGATTTCATATCCGCCCTGTTATTATTCATATCCGCAGGGCAGAAATGGATTCTGCCCCTGCCCGTCGATTTGCGGAAACAAGCCGTTAAAAAATATGACTGCTGTTTTTTACCCCCCCTCCGGGGGGGAGGCCTAAGGCCTCCCAGTATGCAGGAGGTTGATTCCTTCCAGATTTTTTTTGCCGGAAATTTTATAAAGTCTTTTTTTCTAGGTGGAGAATGGATTAGTCAACGATTTTTTCACAGGTTCTTTTTTCACAGGTTCTTTTTTTTCCTCATCTTCTTTTTTTACAGGTTCTTTTTCTTCCCCAGCTTCTTTTTCAGCATTATCATTGCTTTGGCTTTGATCTTCGGGATTAATCTGGATGGATGGATTTTCCTCCGGAGGTTTCCAGGATAGCTCTATGCTGAATTTTTCCTTCCCCTCTTTACGCCGACCGCTTATTTTGGCAT
>DAOWMW010000148.1 GCA_030642865.1 Desulfobacteraceae bacterium | reverse complement strand
GTTGAAATATTATACAATTATGCATTAATCTCAAGTCCGAAAGTTGAGTCACCAGTTTGGAGTTCCGCCTTCAGGCGGTTCCTTTAGATATTCATGCCGAGTTACAGCTTGGACCCATTGCCATCCCCGGGTTTTGTTTTATTAATGTATTCCCTGGATAATTTAATTTGCTCTTCCAGAGTTGAAGCACTTATGGAAATATCTGCAAATTTTACCAGATCCATCCTTTTAAGAATGTTGAGCAATTCAAGATCGAATTTTTTTTTGATTACTCCGGATATTTCATGGGTGGTCATTTCAAGGGGGTTAAAATCCCTAATCCCTCCCATATATTCACGCAAAATTTCAGACAAAATAAAACAGAAGCTCCTTCTTTTACGGCCCTCCGGAATTCCGGATAGTATAAGGGCATCGATTCTATTAAAGGCGTTAATATGGGGAGGCAAAACCGGTGCTGCCGAGGCGGCTTTTCTGTTTTTGAAATATTTAATAAAATAATAAGCGGCAACGGCGGCAAGGAAAATAAAGGTGATTGAAAAAATAATTAATAGAACCTTTTTGAACCCGTACCCGCTGGATATTATACTTTTTGCCGGGCGCAAAAGATTTTCCGCAGGTTTGTTTTTTACTAAAGGTTCCACAGGTAAAACAATCGGATTACTTTTAAGTCTCTTTTGCTTGCCATCTTTATCATACAGATAAATTCCAAGGGACGGCAGATTAATATCTTCCATCCGGTCAACAAAAATATCCATGGATATTCCATTTGCCAGATTTTTTTTCCCCACAATATCATAATTATCTAAACCTGTTATTTCAACATTATCAGAAAGTTTAAATCCGGAAGGAATCTTAAAGCTTAAATGTAAATTTACAATCTCCCCTGGTGCAGCTTTTTTTTGCATGAATTGCGCAGTCACTTCATAATTATTACTTAAAACGGCTCCATTGGAACTAAAATAATCTGGTGCAAAAACAAAAAGGAAAATAAGTATAAGGAGCAAATAATTTTTCATTATCTGCGCCCCCTTTCAAGGAAATATCTCATAAGGGGCTTAATGGCAGATTTTTTTGTATTAAGTTGAATCAAAGATATTCCGCATCTGGAACAGATAGTTTGAATATCCCGCTCTTTTTTTTCTCTTTCTTTTTTCCAGAGATCTCTTACCTTCCGGTTTGAAGTGTTAACATGGCAGGTTTCGCCGGATTCCGGATCTGTAAATGTTACCCGTCCCATATCAGGCAGATTTTTTTCGGCATCATCCTCAACCCGTATCATTGTAAGGTCATGTTTGCTGGAAGCTGTTTTTAAAACTTTTTCATAAGCAGCATCCATAAAATCGGAAAGGAGGAAAACAATACTGTTCCGTTTGACAGCATTGTTTAAATAGGTGAGGGCCGCTGCAATATTAGTTCCAGTGGCAGACTCCTCATGGGTGAAGATCTCCTTAATTAGCCGCCATACATGGGCGCTCCCTTTTTTTGGCGGAATAAATTTTTCCACTGATGAAGTAAAAAGAATGGCACCGACTTTATCATTGGTTTTAATTGCAAGAAAAGCCAGGGTTCCTGCAACTTCCGCTATCATATCCCTTTTGAAACGCTTCCTGGTTGCAAACATGTTGGAAGCAGAAAGATCAATTACAAGCATTACTGTGAGTTCTCTTTCTTCATGAAATATTTTTACAAAGGGCCGGCCGAATCTAGCGGAAACATTCCAGTCGATAATACGAATATCGTCCCCGGGAATATATTCCCTGACTTCGGCAAATTCCATACCCCGCCCCTTAAAGGCGCTTGTGTACTGGCCCGCAAACATTTCATTGGCCAGATAACGGGTCCGAAAATGAAATTTTTGAATTGTTTCAATCAGTTCTTTTGACAGCATAAGAGATTAAGGTACTTCCAGCCGCTCTAAAATTTGAAAAATAATATCATCAGTCAAAAGGCCATCGGCTTCGGCTTCATAACTGAGTAGAATCCTGTGTCTCAATACATCGTAAGCCATATTTTTAACATCCTGGGGCAAAACAAATCCCCGGCCCGCCAGAAAAGCATGGGCCCGGGCGGTCAGCCCCAGAAATATGGATGCCCTGGGTGATGCCCCATAGGCAATCAAATGATCCAGGTCAAGCCCGAACTCAGCCGGTTTTCTGGTAACATTGACCAGTCGCACAATGTAATCAAGCACCTTTTCGTCCATATGAATCTGGCTTACTAAATCCTTTGCAGATTCAAGAACAGAAGCATCGATTTTGTTATCCGATACCTCATCAATGCCGCTGTAAACCCGTTTCATAATCTCTTTTTCTTCAGATTCTGCAGGATAATCAATTTTAATTTTAAGCATAAAACGGTCAATCTGAGCCTCCGGCAGGGGATATGTCCCCTCCTGTTCAATGGGGTTTTGGGTAGCCAGTACAAGGAAGGGGAGAGGGAGCATAAAGGTTTCGTTCCCCACTGTCACCTGTTTCTCCTGCATCGCCTCCAACAGCGCACTTTGCACCTTGGCAGGAGCGCGGTTGATCTCGTCGGCCAGAATGATATTATGAAATATTGGACCTTTTTTGACTTCAAATGTCGCAGTATCCGGCCTGTAAACCTGGGTTCCGGTAATATCGGCGGGGAGAAGATCAGGAGTAAACTGAATTCTCTGAAAACTTAAATCGACAATAGATGCCAGCCGTTTTACAGCGGTTGTCTTTGCAAGGCCCGGGAGTCCCTCTATGAGAAGATGCCCGTCGCAAAGCATACCGATCAGAAGCCGGTCAATCAGTTCCTTCTGGCCGACAATAACCTTTTCCAGTTCAGTCACAATGCTCCTGACTGCCACATTTTCCTGTTCTACTTTTTCAGTTAATTCTTTTATTTCCATAATTCTCACTATTTATGTTTGTTACAGATTTGGAACATTCAAAACAAAAAATCCTTATTATTGTCAACCTTTTTTTAGCAAAAAAATGGGGTCAAACTTTTTTGCTTGGCAAATCAATATTTTGATGACACAATAACAGAATGTGATCAATAAAAAAATAAATTAACACACTTTTAAAAATATATTAATAAAGGCCTAACAAGAATAGGATATATTTTAAACAAAAAAACAGGCAATTATAGTTCCAGTTTATTAATTATGGTACCTTAAAATGAGTTAAAGGTGTTAATCTTACCAAGGAGGTTGTATGCGCAACAAGATTTTGTTAACAATTTCGATTTTATTTTTTTTATTTTTTTTTGCGGGAACAGCAGCGGCCATGAACATAAAATTTCATGGAAACATGTGGCAAACCATTGGAACCACTGATTTTGCTTCTACGCTTCAGTCGGGTCTCAAGAGTGCTAAAACTGATTTTTTCAGTTATAATAATTACTTAAATCGTGAAGGGGATAAAGGATATGACTTTCTTGACGACAAGGAGAATATATCTACTTTTTTCGGCCTTACCAAAGCCAGGCTTCGTTTAGATGCCACAACTGATGACGGGATGGCTAAATTTGTTTATGGCCTGGAAGTTGGGACAATAAACTGGGGCGATAAAGATAAAAAATTCGGTCTTTCAGGTGATGGAGTTAACCAGGAGACCCGATTTGCATATTTGCAGCTGGCTTGCCCCAAATTAGGCGATAATCAATTAATAAGAGCCGGTTTGCAGCCAACAAAGATAAACCACTGGGTCTGGACAGAAACAGCCGCCGGATTGACCTGGCACGGAAAACATGACAAAGCCAAGTGGATGATGGGATGGTATCAGGGTGATGAAGATTTTGCCGATGGTAGTGGCAATAACGACAATTATTATGTGGCCAAAATAGAAGGGGACATTTTGCCTGATCTAACCCTGGGATTTTTCGCTATTTGGGCAGACCTGGGAAATAATGAAATCAAAGCCTATAGCTGGGCAAGCGATTTAAGCAAAAAGACTGAGACAAGAGAATATGATGCTCAATACTATTATTTAGGTACAACCAGTAATTTTGATAATGGAAATTTTTTTGGTAATTATGATTTTATTTATCAGGGGGGTGATATAGATTTTAAAGAGAATGCCAGTACTAAGGGTACTAAGTGTTTCTTTAAACCCCCGGTTGAACCGAATCCCCCATCACCATCACCATCACTCCGCGATCTTGACCGTGAGGCCTGGCTGGGAAATTTGACCCTCGGGTATAAGTTTAATAATAAATTTAAACTTTACGGTAATATACTTTATGTGAGCGGCGACGATGACCCCAACGATGATAAGGCGGAAAACTTTGATTCCATAGATGTTGATGTAAAAGTCGGTATTATATTTTTCAAGGATAGTATCCTGGCTGATTGCGACAGGTACATCTCGGATGCACCCTATCTCCAGGATAAGGGGCTGATCAACTATGCCCTCACAGGTGAATATCAAATAGATGAAAAGCATCATCTCAGAGGAGCAGTCCGATATCTGCAAACAGCGGAAGACCTGGAAAGGCATGGTAAAAAAGATGGTGACCTGGGAACTGAGTTTGACCTCTGGTACACATATAAATATAATAAATATGTGAAAATTAAAGTTGATTGCGGGTATCTCCTGGCCGGAAACGGGGCTGATCTGTT
>DAOWMW010000038.1 GCA_030642865.1 Desulfobacteraceae bacterium | reverse complement strand
GGATGAAATAAAAATTCACGATCCTAACTATCCTTTTGCCAGGTGTCAGGAGTAATAATGGAAAAAAAAGGGATGTCACGAGATGCGATGTTCTGGTTTTTTTTAGCTGTTTTTTTTCTCTCTATTTATCTTATGGGAATGCTTTTTTGGCCATTTTTATCGATTATTGTTCTCGCCGCAGTGGCCACAGGTATTTGCACACCTGTTTACAGAATTTTTAATAAAAAGACAGGGGATGTCTTTGCATCTTTTTTGACCTGCATGCTTATTTTTATTGCCCTGTTTATTCCTGCAATTCTGTGCCTTGGAATTTTGTCAAAAGAGACTTATGATTTGTATGTTTCGGCAAAAAACGTGGTGCTGGATGAGCAGATAATGAGTCTCCTTGACGGGAGTGAAGTTCTTGATAAAATAAATCATTTTTTGTCCAGATTTAATATGGAAATAAGTCCTGAAGATTTAAATAAAACCTTTTCAACTGTTGGAACAAAGGCAGGCCTTTTTTTATATAAACAGATCGGGGCAATAGCTTCAAACATGGTTTCCTTTATCGTCAGTTTTTGCATGATGCTTCTTGTGGTCTTTTTTCTCTTGATAGATGGTGAAAAGCTCATGGAGTTTATCATGGATCTCTCACCTCTTCCTTTGGAAGATAATGAGAATCTGGTTCAGAAATTTAAGGATATTGCCGGAGCAATACTTATTGGGAACGGGTTGGGAGGTTTTATTCAGGGGGTTGCAGGGGGGCTTGTCTTTGCCCTGTTTGGTTTGAAATCTCCATTTTTATGGGGCTTGATAATGGGTTTTCTGGCCTTTCTTCCTATTTTGGGGGTTGGTCTTGTTTTAGTTCCTGCTTCATTATATCTCCTTTTGCACGGGCGTTTTTTTGCGGCGGGTTTTTTTATAATTTTTTATATACTCCTTTCAGGGGGAATTGAATATATTTTTAAGCCCAAGCTTGTGGGTAAACGTGTAAGAATGCATACGCTTCTGGTCTTTTTTTCCATTATTGGGGGGCTTAAAATGTTCGGAATTCTTGGTATAATTTACGGTCCTCTGGTTGTTACAGGCTTTTTGACGTTAACAAATATGTATCATTCAACTTACAGGAAAATGATAGAATCATAGAAATAGTGGATAGTTTCTACAGGAAAGGTGGTTTTTTTGATCTACGGAGAACAGCTCATGGAAATTGGTATCGAGAAAGAGATGAAAAAATCTTATCTCGAGTATGCGTTAAGTGTTATTATAGGAAGAGCTCTGCCTGATGTTCGGGATGGGCTCAAGCCTGTACATCGTCGTGTCTTGTTTGCAATGCGTGAATTGAGAAATGATTGGAATAAGCCCTATAAAAAGTCTGCGAGGATTGTTGGTGATGTAATTGGTAAGTATCATCCCCATGGAGATACGGCAGTCTATGATGCGATTGTCAGGATGACTCAGGATTTTTCATTGAGGTATCCCCTTGTTAATGGCCAGGGAAATTTTGGTTCCGTGGATGGTGATCCGCCAGCAGCAATGAGATATACTGAAGTCAGGATGACCCGGCTGGCCCATGAGATGCTTGGGGATCTTGATAAGGATACAGTAGATTTTATACCGAATTATGATGAAACCCTTACAGAACCTTCTGTGTTCCCTGCCAAAATTCCAAATCTCCTTATAAACGGGGCCTCAGGAATAGCTGTGGGTATGGCTACAAATATTCCTCCCCATAATCTCAATGAGGTTATAACTGCTGTTAAGGCAATTATAGATACCCCTGATATAACATTTGCTGAACTTTGTAAAATTGTTCCAGGCCCTGATTTTCCCACCGCAGGTGTAATTTATGGTACAAACGGAATCTATAATGCATATAAAACCGGCAGGGGTATAATTAAAATCCGTGCCAGAGCCAAAATAGAGAAGGACAAAAGAACCCAGAGAGAGACCATTGTTGTTACTGAAATCCCTTATCAGGTTAATAAGGCCAAACTTATAACGAAGATAGCCGATCTTATAAAAAATAAGCAGATAGAGGGGATAAGCTTTGTAAGGGATGAGTCTGATCGTGAGGGGATGCGGATTGCCATTGCGCTTAAAAAAAATCAGGTTGCAGAAGTGATCCTGAATCAGCTTTATAAGCATACAAGGCTTGAAAACAGTTTTGGTATCATTTTTTTGGCGATTTTGGATAAGCAGCCCAGACTCTTCAGTCTAAAAGAACTTCTGGAAAATTTTATAGCTCACCGCAAAGAGATAATAATAAAACGTACCATATTTGACCTTAACAGGGCAAGGGCACGTGCCCATATACTTGAAGGTTTGAAAATTGCTCTTGACAATCTTGATGCTGTGGTGAAATTGATTCGGGAATCAGAATCCCCTTTAGAAGCAAAAACACATCTTGTGGATGAATTCACCCTTACATTAATTCAGGCCCAGGCAATTCTTGATATGCGTCTTCAGCGATTAACCGGGCTGGAGCAGGTGAAAATATTAGAGGAACTTAAAAATATTTTACAGGATATAGACTGGTTCAACGAGATACTTGGCAGCGAACGTGTTGTGGAAAAGATAATCAAGGAAGAGCTTTCTGCAATTCAGCAGGATTTTGGGGATGAACGGAAAAGTGAAATTGTTGAATCCACCCGGGAAATTACCCTGGAGGATATGATCGTTGAAGAGGATATGGTGGTTTCCGTTACTAACCAGGGTTATATTAAGCGGACACCTGTCAGCCTTTACAGGAGCCAGCACCGGGGAGGGGTGGGAAGAACCGCCATGGGTACAAAAGAGGAAGATTTCCTTGAGCATCTTTTTGTGGCTTCCACCCATTATACTTTTCTGTTTTTTACAAATTATGGTAAGGTTTACTGGTGTAAAGTATATGAAATACCCCAATCAGCTCCTTCAGCCCGGGGAAAGGCCATAGTTAATCTGCTGAATTTTGAAAAAGGGGAAAGTCTGGCCACTATTCTTGCTGTACCCTCTTTTGAACCAGGGTCCTTTATTATTATGGCCACAAAATCAGGGATTGTTAAAAAGACCGATATCATGGCGTACAGTCGGCCAAGATCGAATGGTATTAGAGCTATTGACCTTGGGGAGAAGGATGAATTGATTGCCGCCAGGATAACCGATGGTACAATGAATGTTTTTCTGGGGTCCCGAATGGGTAAATCAATACAGTTCCATGAATCTGATGTCCGCTCCACTGGACGTATCACCAGGGGAGTGCTTGGGCTCAGGTTTAGTGATGATGGTGATACGGTTGTGGCAATGCAGGTTTTAAACCGTGGTCAGACTCTTTTTGCCATAACTGAAAATGGATATGGAAAAAGAACCTCTGTTGATGAATATCCGGTTCAAAAACGGGGAGGGAAGGGGGTTATTACCATTAAAACCACAGAAAGAAACGGGCAGGTGCTGGCAATACTTCTTGTGGAAGACAGTGATGACCTCATGCTGGTAACAGAGGCCGGAAAATTAATACGCATGTCTGTAAGCGGGGTATCTATCATTAGTCGGAATACCCAGGGTGTGAAGCTTATGAACCTTACCTCTGAAGACAGACTGGTGGGAGCTGTCAGGCTTTATGAGAACGAAAAATAAGACTGGCATTTTATCCTTGATTTTGAGTCTTAGGGCTCGTTCAAAAATAACTTAACATTTTAAGCGTCGATCCATCCTGCCTGACTGCGTTACGAAAACGTATAAATATCTTGATATTCCTACGCTTTCGCGCCTTGTCAGACAGGCGCCTCAACACTTAAAATTGCCAATTTATTTTTGTGCGAACCCTTAGCCAATCTTACAAGTTCATAATGACCAGGCCAGGTTTAAATAAAAATTGCGGCCGGTTTCCGGCACTTTTATACCGTTGCGAAAAGGGTCTCTCTGGTAAGAAAGATGCTCGCAGTAATATCGGTCAAAAAGATTATTCACCCCTGCAAATATATTCATTTTTTTAAATTTCAGCCCAAATTTTAAATTCATTATCCCCCATCCAGGTGTCTTATCTTCATTCAGATCAGGATCAACCCGATGCTGACCATCGGCAAAAATCCCCTCAATTTCTGCAAAATATCTATGCACATCGTATCTTGAAGCGATTCTTCCCTGAAGCGGCGGTATTTCGGACAAAGGCTTGTCATTAGTATCATCCCGGGCTCTGGTATAGGAAAGCCCCCCCTGCAGATGAAAATCAAAAGGTAAAAACAGGTTTAGATTAATCTCACCACCGTAGAGAGTGGCATCCACATTCCTGAAGCTCCTGGCAGATTTCACCGGCCCCTCAAGATCATAAACACTAATAAAATTCTTTATATCACTATAAAAAAAGGTTGTCTTTCCGTATAATATATCTCCCAGGTATTTAACACCAAAATCAAACTCCCGGTTTTCCGAAGGATTAAGTTTCGGGTTGCCCACCCAGTCAGGAATCATTTGCGGTTTCTTCATGGCAATATATCTTTCATCGGGAGCCGGCGGTCTGGTCATAGCTCCGAATCCTCCAAAAAGTTCTATCTCTTTTACCGGAGTGTATAAAAATTGAATATTACCCCCCGCGTAAGAGTCAGTTTCTTCTCTGTCCCTGGTATTATGATATAATGCGTACAGATCGGTACGGTCATCATTGGCTTTTGTCTTTGCACAATCAAATCTCAAGCCCAGGGTTAATCTAATATCTTCCCCCATGGGCTGCCCATATTCCATATAGGTTCCAATATTGCTGGAATCAACATCCGGCATCATTTTCTGCTTTCCCATGGGCAATGTATTTTCAGCTTCCCAGTTTCTAAAATAATAGTCAACCCCAAGGGTTAATATCCCATTCGGGAGGAAAATATCCGACTCAAACTTCCCGCCAAAAGTCGCAGCTTCTGCATAGCACCTCATCTTGTATTCATCAAATCCCATGGAGGAGAGCCTTTTTTCGTCAGTCATATCATGTTTTACCTGATTCCAGTAAAACTGCGCTTTAAGCTTTTTAATATGATGACCAGGGGATGAAATCTCATAATTCATATTCAAGCGATCAGTATCATCATAAACCGCATCCATGAGCAAATAGGGATATATAACATCATCGGCTTCCTGACGGGCATAATCTAATTCCAGTCTATGATTATCGAGGAGGTTAATGCCAAATTTACTCCAATACGTATTAATGGAATAGGCATTATCATCCTTTTCCCTTTTTTTATATGTATTGGAATCACTGGAATCAAATTCAGTGATCCGATCGCCATTTCCGTCCCGATAGGGAAGGGAATATCTGTGGGAATAGCCCAAAAGCAAATCTAACCTCTCACCAGCACGGGAAACATTAAAAGAAGCACTAATGTTTTCATCCGACCCTGCAAAAATATTTATATTCGATCCCCATCCTTTATCAGGCCGGATGGTTTTGATTTCAACCACCCCCCCCATACTTCCAGGATTTTTAACATCAAAGGGACCCTTTAGCACTGAGATTGTATCAATCTCCATAAAATCAATGTGAAATGAATTCGGATCCATTCTGTTGGGGCAGGCCCCATAAATTCTCATCCCATCTATAAGACAATTAATATTATCTCTCTGAAAACTCCTGAGGACTATGTCATTGGCTATTGCGCCCTTTCTAATAGCAGTAATTCCTTCAATAACCTTAAGAGCATCTCCAACATCTCTGGCCGGTGTCTCACGAACCTCTTTTATGTCAAGACACTCTTCCTGGGGAACCTCCTTTTTTCCTCTGACTATAATCTCTTCAAGGAGTATGGGCTCTGCAAATGAGCTGGCATGAAATATCATAAAAAACATACAAAGACGAATCAGGAAATAATATTTTTTCATTTTTGTCACCTTTAATAAAGGGGCTGTTTTTGCCCATTGATCACAATGATAATCAATTCATTTACACGGTTCTTTGTATATCATGTTTAAAACGGAAGGATAAATAAAGGCATTGGAAGTTACAGGTTTTCCCGGCCTGGCAACCAGAAAAACCTGTAAAATTATTCTGCAGTAAGAAGCATGGTGGCAGGATCCATCAATAATCCGGAATGGCTATTATCTTCAGAAGCTTTTTTCAATGCCACAACATCTATTTTTTTCCCTTCGGGTCTAAGCTGCACTATTACATCAAAAAGATCAGCAATGCCGGATATGGGTTCAGGGATAATCCCGGGCCCCGGGTCTTCATGCCTGTGTGTACGGACTGTAAAGCATATTTTTGCAGGCCGCGTTTTTACAAAATCTTTTAATTCCAGAAGTGTTTCCCGTGCTGAATCATCAAAATTAAAACCATCTATAATAATCAGCTGGGGTGAAAAAATATTATGCTCAACAAGATCGGTGAGTCTTTCTGCAAGCTTTGGAACACTAAAAGAGTCAACTTTAAATGTCATAATAAATCTGCACGGAAGCATTGTTTCAAGGAGTATATCCGCATCACTGATATTGTTTGTTCCTGCGATCAGGTTAAATATTTCTTTGTACCATAAAGATATTTTATCGACGGGATCATCAAGGCTTACATGAAGTACTTGTTCGTTGTTCAGCATTGCGCATAGGGCAAGTTGCACAATGGATGATGTTTTCCCGACTCCAGCTCGGGACAAAATTGCAGCAAAATCACCCTGTGGCATTGAATTCTCAAAATCAAAGCCAAAAAATATTTCAGTGCTGCATGGTATAAAATTTTTTTCCACCATAATGTGATTCCTCGCATAAAAATATATTAGGGTGCGTTTCAGCACCAAAAATAACTTGTACAATTTATTTCGTAACTATTCAGCGACATTGATGTAAATATTAGCTGAACACTTATTTTATTTCTTTTGTTTTGAATATTCCTCCTGCAAAATTTCTGCAATGGATTGAGGAACAACTTTATATTCAAAAAACTCCATGGTATATTGTGCCTGTCCCTGGGTCATGGATCTTAAAACAGTTGAAAAACCAAACATTTCAGCTAAAGGAACCCGCGCTTCAATAACACATAAAGTCCCTTCATCCTGGGACCCTAACACCATCCCCCTCCGCTGCGTTAAGATCCCGATAACCGATCCCTGAAATTCTGGAGGAGTTTCAACTACAACTTTCATAACAGGTTCATTTATCACCGGGGCTGCTCTGCGATAAACTTCCCGAAACGCACCCCTGGCTGCAGCGATAAACGCCATTTCCGAAGAGTCAACAGAATGGGAAGCACCATCATTGATTACAATTTTAATTCCTGAAACAGGAAATCCCATCTTCAGTCCTTTGGCAAGAGAATCTTTAAACCCCCTTTCACAGGAAGGGATGTACTGGGTGGGAATTTTTCCACCAACTATTTTATTCTCAAAAACAAAGACTTCATCAGCAACAGGTTCAATGTAGCCGGCAATACGTCCAAACTGCCCCGCGCCTCCGGTCTGTTTTTTATGGGTATAGTTAAATTCAGCTTTTTTTGTAACAGTCTCTCTGTAGGCCACACGGGGTCTTCCTGTTTCTACATTTGCCGAATATTCCCGGCGCATTCTTTCCACATAAACTTCAAGATGAAGCTCCCCCATTCCTTCGATAATAGTTTCGCTTGTTTCGTGATCCACATGGGCCCGAAAGGTGGGGTCTTCCTTGGTGAATCTGTTTAAAGCTTTTGCCATATTAAGACGGGAGTTATTGTCAACAGGGGCGATGGAAAAAGAGATAACCGGATCAGGAACATACATGGATGTCATGGAAAGACTTAACCCGACATCTGTAAATGTGTCCCCGGATGCGCAGTCGATTCCAAAAAGTGCTCCTATATAGCCTGCTGAAATTTTGTCAATATCCTCGATCTGATCTGCATGAATACGAACAAGACGACCTATTTTGATTTTTTTACCAGTACGGGCATTAACAACACTACTCCCTTTGGATAATGAACCCTGATAAATACGAATATAAGTAAGCTGGCCATAGGGGCCATCTTCCAGCTTAAAGGCAAAGGCAACAACAGGTTTATCAGGATCGGAATAAAGGGGAACAGATTCTTCGTTATTGTCTATGGCAACAGCCTCGTTTGCAATATCAGTTGGACTGGGAAGATACCTTGTAACTGCATCCAACAGGGGCTGTACCCCTATGTTTTTATAGGCAGATCCTAAAAAAACAGGAGTTAACTCCCTGAGGATAGTTCCGGTACGTACAGCATCCATGATCAGATCAGCACCTATCTCCCTTTCTTCTATAACCGCTTCTGTGAGATCGTCCGAAAATACCGATGCGGCATCAATGAGTTCCTCACGCTTTAAAAAAGCTTCCTCCGCAAGTTCTTCAGGGATCTCTGCCATACGAAGATCATCCCCATTTGCACCCTCAAAATAGAAAGCTTTCATGGTCACAAGATCGACAATCCCTTTTAAATCGGCCTCCAGACCCATGGGGATCTGCATGGCAATGGGATTATGCCCCAGTTTTTCCTTTAACTGATCAGTGACACGGGCTGGATTGGCTCCTGATCTGTCACATTTATTGATAAAGGCGATGCAGGGCACATTATATCTTTTCATCTGAAGATTGACTGTAATAGATTGAGACTGAACCCCTCCCACGGAGCACAGAACAAAAACGGCCCCATCAAGAACCCGTAAAGAACGTTCCACTTCAATGGTAAAATCTACATGGCCTGGAGTATCGATTATGTTTACCTGATAGTTATTCCACTCACAAAATGTAGCAGCAGAAGCAATTGTAATTCCCCGTTCTTTTTCTAGCTCCATGGAATCCATTGTGGCACCCACCCCATCTTTCCCCTTAACATCATGGATCGCATGAATTCTTTTTGTATAAAAAAGAATTCTTTCGGTGAGTGTTGTTTTACCAGAATCTATGTGAGCGCTTATCCCTATGTTCCTTACCTGTTCAATATCATATTTCATAATAACTTTAGATTAATTTTATAAAATGTTAATCGAAATTCCTCTAATTTATTTTTAAATACTTTAGGGTTCGTACAAAAATAAATTCGCAGCTTCAAGTGTTGAGACGCCCCTCTGCAAGGCGCGAAAGCGTAGTAATATCACAAAATACTCCTGCACTTTCGGAGCCTGACCAGGCGGGATGTATCAACGATTAAAATGTAAAGTTATTTTTGCGCGGGCCATTAATGTCCGAATTGATTGCCGGGCAATTAATTTCAACAGGTTATAAATTACCGGACAATGCGGGTATTAAAAAATAAACAAATACTAATAAAAAAGTTAACATACATGATCTTTTTGAATAATTTTGTCAAGAAAAATATTGCTCTTAAGGTGAAAAGATAATATATAAATGGATTTCATGTATTATGCATAAGAAACTTTTTTTGGCTCATCGTGGATTAAGATCGTGAATTTTTATTTCATCCCCAATCCTTAGGGCTCGCTCAAAAATAACTTAACATTTTAAGCGCCGATGCATCCCGCCTGACTGCGTTACAAAAACGTATAAATATCTTGATATTCCTACGCTTTCGCGCCTTGTC
>DAOWMW010000051.1 GCA_030642865.1 Desulfobacteraceae bacterium | reverse complement strand
AATTTCAATATGTTACATAGATAAAATCACAAATTTTATAGCATTATAAAAAGCTTTTATAAACTATATTTTGGTTATATTTCTATATAACATGTTGAAATATTATACAATTATGCATTAATCTCAAGTCCGAAAGTTGAGTTTGATAATCTATATAATTAAATTTGCAGGGAGAAAAAAATGAAAAAATTATTTTTGGGGTTACTCGCATGTTTATTTTTGTTCAGCAGTTCGGCTTTTGGAGGATATCAATATAAAATAAAACTTGATCATAAAGGGGGTAATGTTAGACTTGCGCAGGCTTATAAAATGGTTCAAAAAGATCCTGATCATACATTTATAGTTGATGCACGAACCAGGGCCGAGTATCAACTCATTGGTCATCCTGCAGGAGCATATAATATTCCAGTAAAATTCTGGACTGGAGAATTAGGAGAGAAAAAGTATGGAATGATAGATAATTATACCTTTGAAAAAGATTTACTATCAAAATTCAATCCTGCCACTGATAAATTAATGTTTATGTGCCGTAGTGGAAAAAGGAGTTGCCTTGCATGTATAGCTGCCATCAACGCTGGCTGGAATCCTGAAGATGTGTGCAATATTCTTGGTGGTTTTGAAGGAGATAAGATTAAAGACAAGAACAGTATATACAATGATCAGCGCAAATTAGGCGGCTGGAAAAATGAGGGTCTTCCCTGGTCATACCATATTGATAAAAAGCTTGTTTATAAAGCTGATTTTACACAATAATGATGCTGCATAACTTTAGGATTGTAATTTATTTCATCCCCAATCCTTACCACATAAAACAACAACATTCTCGTGCCGATCTTGGGACAAGATACAGGTCTTTGGAGGTTGATATTATCATCCGGTGGGTGATTGTCACTTTCCCCGGCACTGAGGATTAAATTAAGGACCGCCTATAATTTTTTATCAAAAGCTCCCTTCTCCCAGATAAATTTTTCCCCGGCGTATCGCATACAGGACATTTGCCCGGTGGAGTGTCACCAGTCTGCTCATGGGTACACAGACCAGGCATCTCCAGTTATTTGGCCGTGCTGCAGGGAAATCAGTCTTAATCTGTGCAGCGTCATGCCATATTTCTATACTCATTCATATTTTTCCCTGGTGTTTAATAATCAATAGTGCTGGTTAGAATTTTGGGGCCTGCTTCCTTTGCATCATATTTTCAATGTTTAAGCTCCAATAATAATAATTCAAGTGACAACTACCTTGACATCCACCGACCAATCGCACTGGGTGTTACTTCTTATTAAATAATATTACGTCATTTGCAACAAAGTCGATTTCGGCATTAAAACGCTGGGCGAGATATTCAAAGGTACTCCGCCCATAAAAGCAAATATGGGTCATATCACGAATATAATGCCATTTTTTAAAGGCGTTTTCATCAATCACCAGCTTGGTCATAATACCAAGCCAGCCGTTTTGTCTTAACATCTTAAACAATGCTGCAAATTCTTTATTGGGGTTGTGCAGATGCTCCACTACTTCAGTGGCACATATAAAATCATATTTTTTATCAAACACAGAGGGGTCGTTGTAATAAAATGGATCATAAAGATCCATCTGCCGACCTTGCTGTTCCATCATCACCGATAAAGCCGGGCCTGGGCCACAACCAAAATCCAATCCCTTTTGTTTTAAACCCAGCCTCTCCAGTAATGGAGCACTTAATCGAGACAGGAATTGACGGTACCCCTGATTGAGTGGATCATTTTCATGTAAGTCATAAGTTGCTCTTTCATCTTCAGGGCTGAGCCAGTAGTGCCTGGGAACAAAGACCAGTTTACAAAATATACAGCGCAAATAGATCCTTGTTTTATCTTCTAAAAATAAATCCAAATTTTTACTGGTGCACAAGGGACAATGGAATTCATTATATTTAGTTTTCATTTATTTTGAGCCTGTTTTTTCAAAAAGAGTCAAATAAACATTTGACCATTTTTCCCCAAACGTGTTATGCACTTTTTGTCAATCTCTACGTTAGATTAAAATTTTATCCTCAAAAGACCCAATCTATTCCTGCCGCTAAAATTTTGCTACCTGTGGGGTTAGCTTTTGCATGAAATTATTCAACATCTGCCTGATCCCGTTACATTTGCCGATCTAATTTTAACCTGTAGATTTTTAGATAATAATCCGATTTTTGAAAAAGGCACAGAGCAAAACGCAGGAAGGGGTATTGCATAATACTCCGATGACCAATAACGGAGTGAGTTTATTTATGTGAAAACCAATAGTTGCGAGTAAATTATTATATATAGACGATATTCATGCAATAATTTTTAAAAAAAGCTGTAACAGGAACAGGAGTAATTAACATGTTTCCCATGGGAAGCTCAGTCAAAATATCCGCTGTTATCATAACATTTAATGAGGAAAAAAACATCGGCCAATGCCTCGACTCCCTTGTTGGTCTTGCCGATGAAATAATTGTTGTCGATTCTTTTTCAACTGATGGAACAGAAGATATTTGCCTTGGCAGGGGAGTATTTTTTATGTGTAACAGATTTACAGGTCATGTTGAGCAAAAAAACTATGCCATGGGAAAAGCAAAGTATGACCATATTTTATCTTTAGATGCAGATGAAGTCCTTTCAAATGAATTAAAAGAATCCATTGGCCGTGTAAAATCAAATTGGCAATACAATGCGTATTCCTTTAACAGGCTGACGAACTATTGCGGAAAATGGATCAGACATTGCGGATGGTATCCTGACAAAAAGATCAGATTATGGGACAGGCAAAGGGGACGCTGGGGTGGAACCAATCCCCATGACAGGGTTATCATGGCAGATGGAACAAAAATTTTCCATTTATCCGGGGATTTATTTCACTATTCCTATGCTTCAATTAAAGATCATGTAGCCCAAATGAACAGTTTCTCGGAAATAGCCGCAAAAGAAGCCTTTCACACAGGAAGGAAGGCAAGCCTTTTAATCGATATTTTATTGAATCCTCCACTCACATTTCTGAAAAAATATTTTATTAAACTCGGCATTCTGGATGGTTATTACGGTTTTGTTATTTCAATTCATTCAGCCTATGGTAAATTCTTGAAATATATTAAACTTATGGATATTCATAAGAATAAGGCCGAGATTAAAACCAACCCTGAAAATTAATTTTTTTCCCTGTTCCAATCTGCAAAAGCATGCACTTTATTATCTTCAACAGGAGGATAGCAAAATTGGGGCTTCAAAAATTCTTCAAACTCTTCCCGGCAATTTTTTTTAAGGTAATTTCTGGTTATATGGCAAAGATGGCATTCATCAAAGTACCCATCCTCAGGATGAAAACCTCTTTTTTCGGCGAACTTTTTTAAGCCGAGGGCTCCAGTTTCCCTGAGAATTTTCACAATGGGGCCCGGCTTGTTAAAATATCTGCGGAAAATATCCATGAGACTATTTTTTTTAAGATTTCCAAGGGAAACGCCAAAACAGCCATCAACATAACCCGATGGATCCATGGAAACCATGGATGGTCCCCCGGGGTGGAGCATGCCCATTTTTACCTCCCAGCATTTTCTATCGAGTTTTTTGTTTATACAAAGTTCTTTTGGGATCAAAAAAGCGCCTCTTCCATGGGCGTTTACGAATGTTTCTATGGGATATATGTTGGCGTCCCACACTTGCCTTCGTATTTCGCTGGTTTTTCTGTTCATGGAACAATCATAGGTAAAATACCCGAGATATGTGGAAACAATACTTATGGAAAGCTGCGCTCCCATATTTCTCATTGCTTCCCCCGCATTTATAATATTCATTACATTTTGAAGGGGAACTCCTTGTTGATGAAAGCTGTCAGCACTAACCCACATGGCGCCAAGTCCGTGCCGTACAAGGATAGAGAGTTTTTTTTCAACTTCATGGATGTTGGCAGCCCAGCCCGCATTGGTGGATAATGAAAAAAAATATATTCCATTTTTTTTTAATCGCTCCATGCATTCGATCATTGTATCAAAATAATAAAAGGGCTCCCCTCCTGCAAAATTAACACTGGCGATATTATGCTCCCCTGAAATACTTTTTAATGCATCATCCAGCATACCAGGATCAATCGGCGCATAATTATTTTTTTTTGGAAAATAAAAGCAATGGGGGCATTTACAATTACATTTCATCCCAAGCAAAATGCTTAAACTTTTTAAATTTTTCAGCAACATTAAAAATTACCTTAGAGCTTCTATTTCTATTTTCAGGATATGTAAAGTTTTTCTGCTATTATCCAACTCAGCTAGAATACCCGATTTTGTATCTTTAAATGCGCTCTTCAAATCAGCAAATAATTTGTAATAATAATCGATTCCTTTGTTTAAATTCTTTACAAAAGTTAACAAGTATTTTTCTTGTTTATTTGCATTGAGATCCATCCCTCCCTTTATTTTATCTTTTAAAAAATCGATGTAAATTTTTAGTTCCTTTATAAACATATTTGGGCGGTCTGTCCTTGTAATCATATTTGCTCTGCCGTAAATATGATCAATTATTTCTTTTAAGCCCATTGTTTTTGAAAAATACGCCATGTTTGGGCCAGGACAAACAGAGACACCGCCACCTTCAACCCTGGTATCCAAATTATTTACCAGCAAGGCAGATGTCCCTAACCCCACACAAATGCATGCCTTGTCAACGATTCTGTCCACTTTATTCTGGAGCTCATCAGGAGATAATCCTGCATTATATAATTCTTTTAATTTTAAATACTGATACTGACGTGAAGCAACGCAAATAGCTTTTTCAGAAAATTCTTTATTGGAAACAAGATATTTTTTAGGGCATGAACTACCTGGCTTCCCTTTATCAATCAAAGATAATTTTGCAAGATCTTTAGTGTTGGCTTTAATACTGTTAAAAGGAACGAACAAGGGGGATGTATTGCTTAAATACAGATCTTTTTCTGTGGATTCTTTTAATAATTTTTCCGTGGACTCATCAACATTAGTAACTTCCGGGACTAAAAGAAAAGGGGAACCCCATCCAACTGAATCAAGTTGATAATGTTCCATTAGGAATTGATGCTCTTCAGCCGTGCCAACACCCCCTTGAGCAGTAATTTTTAGTGGCAATTCTGTTTTTGGGAGGGGACGGTTTTTATTGATAAGGGCCTGGATCAGGATTTTATGAATTGATTGAATCAGTTCTTTTCGATTATCCCTGAATGCAGCCAATATGGGTCCCAGGAGATATCCATCCGTCGCAAAAGCATGTCCTCCACAGTTAAGACCTGATTCAACCCTGTATTCTGAAACCCACAACCCTTTTTTGGCAAAAAATTTACCCTGAATTAAAGCTGATCTGTAATCGCTGACTTTTAAAACAATTTTTTTTTTTATTTCTCCATTTTCATTAGCATAAAAATCGTCAAATTGTTCAAAATAGCTGTACAATCTTGGATTTATTCCTGCTGACAGGATCAGGGAAGATCTTAAATTGCTGTTGGCATACCCCCTAAGCGCAGCATGGGCATCATTATACTCCACAGGTAATTTTTTGTCCTCAATATAATTTTCCTTATCAAGTTTGGTCATAATGTTTACATCAATACTACCCATTGACAAGTTGTTTTTCATCCAGCTTTCAATTGCATTTACATCAAAACTTTCTGCAGCTATTCTCTCGAATTTTTGTTTTATGGTTGAATCGTTAGGCAGCATATTGAAATATTTCTTTACAGCATTACTCTTTTCAATAGTAATATTTTTCAATTCTTCAAATTTTTTTTTCCCCAAATTGTTTATTAAATCAAGATAGGATGTAATTCTTTTTGCCCTGCAATCGTCATTTTTTTCTGCGATTTCATAATAAGGAATTTTAAATTTATCACAGTACACTTTTCTCAACTTTTCAAGAAGAACATCATCAGTTAAGGAAATTACCGAATCAATTCCGTAGTGAGAAACCTTTAATGGCGTATCAACAGTAAATCCAATACCCATTACAGGAATATGGAATGAATGTGTTTTTATCATGTTTCAGTTATTTATACCTAATTTTTTGACAGTAGTGTCCGGACACTACTTAATTTGTAAAAAAATAATTGTATATATCCACCCCATAGATTGTCAGGTAATTATTAAATTTTAAAATTTGGGGCAAGACATGAGCGAGGAGATAATATTAATCGTATAGCTATAGACATTAAGGATCGTGTAATTTATTTCATCCCCAATCCTAAGGATTCGATCGAAAATAAATTGGCAATTTTAAGTGTTGAGGCGCCTGCCTGACAAGGCGTGAAAATGCAGGAATATCAAGATATTTATACGTTTTCGTAACGCAGTCAGGCAGGATGGATCGACGCTTAAAATGCTAAGTTATTTTTGATCGAGTCCTAAGACAATGGAATGAAATTCTTTTATGTGACGGTCTATAAATCACACTGAATTTTTGTCTGATTGTTTTATATATGAAATCCATGGATAATGGTAAAGCAAAAAATAATAAAATCAATTGTAACTATTCAGATTATACCTTTTGCAATACACTGAATCAGCGTAGCTGAGTAGTTACAATTAATTTTTATAAACTTGCTACCATGTTTTAGGATCGTAATTTATTTCAGCCCCAATCCTTAGATAGTTTTCAGAACAGAAGATTTTGTATCTTACTTAAAATTGGCAAAATGTGCAAATAAATATACTCGAATCAAATAAAAAAAGCGACGTAACTATAAAAATTGTAAAGAATCCTGTAGATAACTTGAGGTAATTCCCATTGTCAAGACAAAAAACAAGGTTTTTTACTGATCAGACCCTGATATTTTGAAGTGCCTGGAGAACAGGCTCTATTCGAACCTTGTCTTCAGGTGGTATGGGAAGAAAGGTTATGGGATGATTTTTTACAAGCTTGTTGCGAAACATTTCAGGAACCGCTGAATCTTTGGGGAATTTATTCCTTTTAGCTTCCGCGTAAAGAATAATATCTGTAAAATTACCGGAGTATCCCTGGGAATCTACATGCTCAATAAATTGTAAAAAAAGATTGTTTACTGTAATAACAAAGGGATTAATCTCAGCATAACCTTTTTTACTGCAATCTGATGTCGATACAAAGCATCTGCACCCAAAAGGTCTTTTTTCGTAAACCGGACATTTTTTATCAATCAAAAAGGGGCAGGAACCCCAGGAAACATCAGATTCTTCTTCAGGGATATCCTTTCCATTTGCGCATAAAACAGCAAGCATATTGGTAGTTGTTTTGGGAATAAAACGGACCCTGGCTATCTCATTTTTAAGCTTTTCAAGGAGATGCTCTTGTTTTGTTGAAATCAAACTGTCAACAATTTCATCGGCTTCAAGGGTTGTAATAATTACATTTCGGGTACAGCAATGGGAACAATATTTTTTACATGCAATATTGAATTTTTGTAAAAAATCATCATGGAGTTTGTAAATTTGAGCCAGAATTTTTCTTTTTTTCAGATGGATAATATCTGTTAACATGGTTTCTTTTATGATTGTTTGTGCCGGACCTGGTTCTAATTATTTTAAATAATTTTGCGCTATTTTCTGGAAATATTCACCTAAAAAGAGACGCACCAAAGTTTCTGATTCATATTTTTCAATCTCTTCATCTCCTGCTGAATCATGCATTTCAGCCATTTTTAAAAAAGCTTCAATTGATCCCTTATAATTTTCATTGATTTTATTAGCCAGGTTGCAAGCCTCCGTCATTAAATCCTCATGTTCAACAATCTGATCGATTAAACCCATATCCATGGCTTCTTCTGCGTTAATTTGCTCGCCGGTTAATAAAAGCCGAAGCGCAGAAGATTTCCCGATTAATTTAATCAGCCGGTTACCCCCTCCCCAGCCGGTTATAATTCCGTTGGGAGCCTGCTTAAAAGCAAAAGTTGCATGGGGTACTCCCATACGAAAATGACAGGCAGTCAAAATTTCACAGCCACCTCCAAAAGTCTGGCCATTAATTGCTGCAATCACAACACGTTTGCCTCTGTAGAGCCTATTATTTATAGCCTGCATTTTTTTCGACATATCAATGCAGGCTTTCTCGGTTTTTAAAGATGCGAAATATTTCAGATCCCCCCCTGCACAAAAAGTTTTTGGACCGGCGCCTGTGATTATAATACTTCTGATACAGGGGTCATTTTCTATTTTATCAAGATGAATTTTCCACAAATCCATTAATTTATCATTTACCGCATTATGAACAAAGGGGCGGTTAATACGAAGAATTGCGATATTATCACAACACTCAAGTTCAATCGGTTTGTTATCCATTTTT